>CAZQOE010000033.1:0-9981 GCA_964594935.1 uncultured Rhodospirillaceae bacterium
TAAACGTAATATGGAGCCATCGTCTTTAAGGCCTTATCCAAATACCGATAGGTGCAATAGCTGAGGGGCAGATTCTCCTCGCCCTCAAGAGCCATGACCCGAGCATCAAGCCCGTCTATCTCTTCCATACGCTTCAAGTGTTCACCGACAAAGTCATCGGCGTAAGAAAGATATCGCAAATCGCCAAAATTGAACTGACGAATTCGCCCGCCTTCTCTAAGTGTTTCATAGATGTGATCAAGCAGCTGCCTGTATCCTGCTTTGCCGGTATAGCTTCTGACCTGTTGCTTACGTATCCGCACGCCCTCATCATCCAAAAACTCGACGCCATGCTTATCAAAAACAGAAAGAATGGTGGCGAGTGTTTTTTCTTGGGGTTGAACGACTTCAGATTCCGTATTCCGGATTGTGACGGTCGTAATTCCTGTCTTGCGGGCAAAGTCTTGCATCGACCATCCCAAAAGGCCACGCGCAGCGCGTATTTGTCGACCCGTTATCATCCTGACACCCTACAAAATATAAGTGGAAAATTCCATCTCAAACATCGTCTTAAAGTCGGAGCAAATCGCGACTTATTTAAGCCCCGCATTCCCCTAATTCCACTTTATTACAAAAAAGTAAAGTACTTCTTTCTATAATCAACAATTATCTTGATTCCGAAACAATACATTGCTATGCCTTGGTTACGATAATTTTCACAACTACTCTTAAAAGCGAGGCTATCCATGAACGAGATAAATCTTGATCTCCAGGGTGCCACTAAAATCGCAGCATTTCTGGGGCTACAGGGCAGAAGACAAGTGTACAAGCTGCTTGAACAAAAACGGCTGGGTAAAACGAACATCCCTATCTGGAATGAACCTGGCATTGGCGTTGTTTCCTGCCGCGTCCTATTATCTAGCCATATTCAACAGAAGGCAGGACTGGTCGTATCCCCCATCAAAAACTAAGGCACCTTCATCATGGCAAGAGTCCACAAAGTCATCTGGAAGAATAGGGATAACAAAACAAGCCAAAGATTCCAGCTGACGTACATGGACAAAAACGGCAAGCGATATCGCAAACAATTCCAAACAAAAGCCGAAGCCGAAACCGAGCGTATGCGGATTGAATCAGAAATGATGAATGGCCGTCATGTGCCGGATTGCGACACCAAAACAATCAAAGAAGGTTGTAACGCGTGGCTCCTGCATAAAGAAAATCTGGTGAGACTTGGCAAGAGAGAACGCGTTACAGCCCGACACTATCGAACACAAATTGAACGACACATTGAAAACAACGCCATAGCAGAATTGAAACTCAACCGTGTTGGGGCATCAGATGTCCAACAATTTGTTGAGGAACTGGAAAACACGCTGTCTCATGCTCTCGCCGTGAAGACCTTCGCAACCCTGCGGATGTCGTTGAACTATTGCCGGTTACGTGGCTGGCTTACACAGGATCCATGCAAGGACGTGAAGATTGAGCGTCCACGACGCTATGAAGCACAGCGAGTTAAAATACCCGCAAAGGCTGATATCAAAGCCCTTCTCAAAAAATCCGAAGAAATCGACATCACAGGAAAATCCACGGCCATGATACGGCTTATGGTCTTTCGCGGCTTGCGCATTTCCGAAGTACGAGGATTGCCCCGCAAGGCATTAAAGCTTGAAGAAAGCAATCCTACCGTCGAGATATTTCAGCGCGCGGATGATTATTCCAAAATTGGAAGGCCCAAATCCTCTGCCGCCTATCGGACAATTCCCCTTTCACCGGAAGACGTGCTTGCCTTCAAAAAATGGCTCCTTTCCTGCGGCGCTAAAGATGATGGGCTTGTGTTCGGAACGAGTAGCGGTAAGCCAAACTCTTATCAAAACCTGATTGACCGCTGGTGGAAGCCTCTTATGAAGAAGGCCAAGTTGACGGATGGCAAAAAACCTCGATTTACGCCTCACCAGCTGCGCCATGCCTTCGCCAGCTTGCATATCGAACGAGGGACGCAACCAAAGCAGCTGCAAGTCCTGATGGGTCATTCGTCGATTAACATCACAATGGATACCTATGGGCATTTATGGAACGACGCCGAGGCCGGAAATGCGCTTGCGATCGCTGTGGAAAGGCAACTCGGATGACTTTATGCAAAACTCCCTTATATCCAGAAAAGTCGTCTGAGATGGCTTAGGGTCATAATAATCGCCTTTCGGCCTTTATTCAGGTTCTTAAATGATAAGAAATTCCCTTGATTATCTTCCTGAAACGTTTGTCGCCGTATTAGAAACCACGATACTAGCCTCTAAAGCCGTATGGATTAATAGGCGCGGCAAAGGCAAGGGTTCGAAGTGAATATTTGGGCTCAACCAATAATACTCAATAAGATATTTTCGTTTATTTACAAATGGTTGCCAACCACATGGTTTATTTTTTTTCTATCTTGCGGCGTTTTTCGCCGCAAGTTATCAAATTGTTAAACCAATACATGCATGATATGGTTTATGTAGAAACGACTATGCGGCGTTTTTCGCCGCATATAGAACAGATGGTAAACCGCATGAAGGACTCGCAGCACAACCTTTCGTCATTAGTGCCCTTTGGCCTTCTCGCATCACGGCCTTGGCTTATGAGCAAAGGCGTACAGCGCCACACAATCGATAATTGGGTTAAAAGCGGTCAACTGGTCGCCGTGGCACGCGGCGTATTCAAGCGTCCGGAGGCAGAGGTAACATGGCAAGGCGTTGTTTATTCCCTTCAGCGCATGGGGAACCTGCTGAAGCCGGGGGGATTGACTGCTCTAACGTTGCAAGGGATGGCACATTACCTTTCCCAAAACGAGCAAAAGAATATTTTTCTCTACGGCCACAACAAATTACCGGCCTGGATAAATAAACTGCTGCCAAAAACTTTTTTTGTTCGCCACAAGGAGTTGGATTTTGATTCTAAAAATTCTAACCCAGACTTAGGCTTTTACTTTGTTCCTTGGAAAACGCCGTTTTTACCCTCCGGCTACGACAAACAGCCTATGTACATATCCTCTCCAGAATTAGCAGTTCTGGAAGTGTTGTTTGATGTACCGGAACACGTTTCATTTGAACATGCGGATCAGCTATTGCAAGGACTTCCCACTTTATCGCCGAAGCGTTTAACAAGGCTGCTAGAATGCTGCTCTAACGTTAAAGTCAAACGCCTTTTTTTATGGTTAGCCGAAAAGAATCAAAGCCCTTGGTTGAAGAAAATAGATTTGAAAAAATTCAGCATGGAAAGTGGCTCGTTAGGTTCGGGAAAACGCATGATAGTCAAAGGCGGCAGGCTTGATCCCAAATATCTGATAACCGTGCCAAAAGAAATGGGAGCAAATGCCTATAGATAGAAACAGCCCTTACTACAGGCAAGTGCAGCTGCTGATACGCCTGCTGCCAATTGTAAGACATGAAACCTGTTTTGCCCTCAAAGGGGGCACCGCAATAAATCTCTTTGTCCGAGACCTGCCCAGATTATCGGTCGATATCGATTTGGTTTATCTGCCGCTTGATAACCGTGCAAAAGCTTTGCAAAATATACGCGCCGCGCTTTCTCGGATTTCAGCAAAAATAAAACAAGACCTTCCGGATAGTGAAGTCATTCCCTCCCATGAAGGCACGGATGCGCTTAGGCTATTTGTAACGCAAGGCGAGGCTCGGATTAAAATCGAACTATCGCCAGTATTGCGGGGCAGCGTTTTTCCTCCTGTTGTTATGGATGTGAAACCATCCGTCGAACAAGAATTCGGTTATGCCGAAATGCTGGTTCTCTCCCTCCCCGATTTATATGCAGGAAAATTTTGTGCGGCGTTGGATCGCCAACATCCGCGTGATTTGTTTGACGTAAAACTCCTAATGGAAAACGAGGGTATATCCGAGGAATTGAGAAAAACGTTCCTAGTCTATCTCATTAGCCACAATCGCCCGATTTCCGAACTCATAGCTCCTACGCGTAAAAATATTCGGGGTGTATTCGAAGGCGAATTTGCCAATATGACCACAACTCATGTCACCGAGGTGGAATTAGAAGAAACACGTGAGCGGTTTATCAGGGCGATACGAGCCGGATTGACCGAAGAGGAAAAGGGGTTTCTTCTATCGTTTAAAGCACGCAAGCCTGAGTGGGCCCTGCTTGGCCTTGATGGTGTAGAGAACCTTCCTGCCGTTCAGTGGAAAATGCTCAACCTGCAAAAAATGCCAATTGACAAGCACGACAAGGCACTTAAAGCCTTGAGAACTGTGCTATCATCGAAAAACTGAGCTTAAGGTTCCAAGGGATCGCTGAAGGCTCCTTGGGCGGGATCTTACTAAGATAAACAAGCTAAGTTTTGAGAGTGTGAAAAATACTTTCCATGAAGGGGTGTTATCCCGGCAACGTCCTTTTCATTCCCTCTATTCCTCTTTATTACAAATATGAAAAGCATTCCTTTCTATAAACAACAATTATCTTGATTCCGAAACAATTCATTGCTATGCCCAAATCGACCGTATGCGAATTGAACCCGAAATATTGGGTGGGCCAACGACATGTCGAAGACAGCGAAACAGCCAAGAGAGCCTCAGGCCCTGATGGGTCATCTGTCCATCACTATCGCGACGGCTGGATCCTACATCCTACGGGCGTTTATGGAACGGCGCCGAAGCCGGAAAAGACCTCACCATCGAAGAGGAAGGGCGACTCGAATGACTTTGTGCCAAAATATTCCCTTGCTCATGAGCTCAAAATTTTGTGCCATTTTTGTGCCACGGAAGATAAGTGAATTTCGGGAATCCATTGATAAACAAGGAGATTCCGGAATAGTAAAATGGCACAAAAAAAGCGGTCTAAAAAGCCGCTTTTTGCCGTCTAAGTCGTTGATATATAATGGTAGCAGCGGAGGGATTTGAACCCCCGACCAAGGGATTATGATTCCCCTGCTCTACCCCTGAGCTACGCTGCCGCCGGTATGCGAAGGGGGACAGATAAGGCAGATGAAGCACGAAAGTCAAGCCGACAATGCGCAAAAGCGGGCGTTTTCCTATAAAAACAGCCCCGCTTAACCCTTTGCGTTTAAGTATTTAATCAGGCCCTGCGGGCTTTGGCCATGCGCTCTTGCGTGATGGACGAAACGTACCTGACGCCTCTTACGACTCCGCGCGTCGCGGGTCCCTGTCCTTCGGCCGAAATCGCCATCTCTTTGGACATTCCCTTAACTTCCAAAATGGCGGCGTTGATATTCAAAATCTTCGAAATAGCCTTGCTCAACTCGCCGCGAATTTCCGCGATCTGGTATTTAATTCCCTCGGCCGCCTCTTTCGTCTGGCCGTCGTTCAGGTAACGCAAAGAACCGTCCACGGCATCCACGCGCTCGGCCAATCTCAAAACAAGGCTGTTCGTGTCCGCGATTTCCTCCGAAACCGAAAGGGATCCCTTCATCACCTCGGACGCCTTCCGTAAAATTTCCTGCCCACGCGAAGTAAGCTCTTCGGCTTCCGCGACAACCCTGTCGATGCAGGCTGAAGCCTCTTCCTCGTAATCGGCCTGATTTTGGTTGATCGCTTCCTGCTTTTTAATGAAGGCTTCTTGTTTCAGAAGCGCGTCTTTAAGCTCGGCGATGACCGCGGCCATTTTCCCAAGCTCGCCCGCATGGTCCGTAAACGGCACGTCGTCCTGCGTATTTCCGGCTAACAAAGAGTCCATATACTGCATCAGCTTTTCGAACTTGCCGTATCTCACGCGCATAAAATAGGCGCCGCCTGTTGCCGCCCCCGCAAGCGCCAGAACAGCCAGAATGCCGAGAATACCAATAAGAATGTCCGTCTTTCCCTCGCTGTCGACTTTGGGCGCAGCGTTTTCAAATTCCGAAAGGACTTTTTTCGCCGCCGCGCTCTTATTGATATACGAGGCGGAAAGCGCGTTCATATTTTGAAGGGTCTCGACGACGGCGGTAAAATCCTGCCGATAGGCTCTGACCTTTTCCGTAAGAAATTCCTTGTCGCCTCTTTTCAAATACGCCTGCGCGATATCCTGCTCCAGATTAGCGCCGTATTTATTGTATTCCTTTACAGACGCGTCGCCCAAGCGATCCATAACATCGCGCTCGTATTTGCGCATATACAAAAGCTCGGCGACCGGTTTCCATTGCTGGCGTTCCAAAAGCGCAATCTCCGCTTGCATGGCATTGCCGCGCATCGAGCCGACAAGCCCCAAATCCGCCGTCAGGCCGAGTTTCTTTTTCTCCTGTAATATCTGGTCGGCCGTAACCAACGCAGATCGCAATTCGTCGATTTTATAAAGCGGAGCCTCGGCCATTTCCGCGCTGGAAGCCAGATCAAGCGCCTTTGTTCCGCGAGCAAGCGCCTCTTCAAACTTTGCGGCAACCGCTTCCCCGTTTTCAGGAAACAGGTTCTTTTCAGCAACTTTCGTATCAACGAAAGAAAGCGCCTCGCTGTAAACGCCAAGATTTTCGGTTGCCCCGCTCATCGCGCCAAGCCAAAGCGCGGCAAACCCGGCGAAAAAAACGGCAGCCGCGCCAAAAAGATAGGGGCGGGTTTTGTACTTTGCAGGAACGCGTGAAAGGTGCTGGCGGAAATTCATGAGGGGGCTTTTATGCTACCCGTCCGCTTGGTTAACAACAAAAAAATGAAGAATAAAGATTACAAGAACATTCAAGGCTTTATGTATGCATGCGAAGCTTGTAAAACCCTCGGATGCAAAAAGCCGATGTCATCATTTTGGGGGCCGGAGCCGCGGGCCTGATGTGCGCGCTTCGCGCCGGACAGCGCGGAAAAAAAGTTATTGTCCTCGACCACGCGGCAGAAACCGGATCGAAAATCCTGATTTCCGGCGGCGGGCGATGCAATTTTACCAACCGCGTAATGGCGGCGGACCGTTATATTTCAAATAACCCTCATTTTTGCCGCTCGGCGCTGGCCGCCTACACGCAAAACGATTTTGTGACGCTGGTTGAAAAACACAAAATCCCCTACCGCGAAAAAACGCTCGGGCAATTGTTTTGCGAAACGTCGGCGAAGGATATCCTCGCCATGCTTTTGTCCGAATGCGAAGCCGCGCACGTTGACATACGCCTTAGCCATAACATCCTGAGCGCGGGCAAAAGCGATATCTTCCATGTCCTGACGGATAAGGACACATTCGAGGCCCCTGCCCTTGTCCTTGCGACGGGCGGACTGTCGATACCCAAAATGGGCGCGTCGGATTTCACGCACCGCACCGCAAAACATTTTGGATTGCCGCTGACCGAAATGCGCCCCGCGTTGGTTCCCCTGACGTTCAAAGGCGATATGCTCGCCTTTTTTAGTTCTCTTTCCGGCCTTTCTCTGGATGTCTCGGTTTGCTGCGATAAACGCGCTTTCCACGAAAGCCTGATATTCACGCATAAAGGACTTTCGGGCCCCGCGATATTGCAAATATCGTCGTACTGGCGCGAAGGACAAACGCTTTCCATCGATCTTCTTCCCGATACGGACGCGGAAAACTTCCTTCTCGAACGCAAAAAGACGCGCCCCAAGGCCGGACTTAAAACAATACTCGGCGAAGTCCTGCCCCAACGCTTGGCGCAAAATCTGACCGAAAAATATTTTCCGTCCGCGCCGATAAGCGAAATACAAAACAAGGAACTGAAAAATGTCGCGGCGACGCTTAAGTCGTGGAAACTCGCGCCAACGGGAACCGAAGGCTATGAAAAGGCCGAGGCGACCTTGGGCGGAGTCGATACGCGCGCGCTATCGTCCAAAACGATGGAAGCCACCGAAGTACGCGGCCTTTATATCATCGGCGAGGCGTTAGACGTCACAGGCTGGCTCGGCGGCTACAATCTTCAATGGGCGTGGTCCAGCGGCTGGGCCGCCGGCTCCGCCTTATAAAAACGCCGGCTCGAAAGCAGACGACAATTTGCGGCTATGAAGTTTGTCCGGATTCTTGCGCAAGCGCTCGCACGTCTTAATGCCGATCTTGATGTGTTGATCAATTCGCTCGAGATACAATTTTTCCTCCGCCCCGGACGTTTTCGGCGCGCCATGTACGGGGTTATCCGAAACGACGAGGAACGTGCCGTAAGGAACGCGATAACGATATCCGTTGGCCGCCACGGTTCCGGATTCCATATCCACGGCAATCGCATGGTTTTGCTCGAGATCGGCGTCGATTTTTTTCTTCCCGTCCAGTTCCCAATTACGGTTGAGAACCGTAACAACAGTGCCTGTGCGCACGACATCCTGATCTTCGCGTTTTGTGACCTCTCGAACGGCTTGCTGCAAAGCAACCTGAATTTCAGCCAGATTGACGATAGGATTCGATAACTTAACTTCATTATCCAAAATACGATCTTCGCGCGCATACCCATGCGCCAGCACATAATCCCCCAAGTTCATTTCTTTACGCAAAGCGCCGCAATGCCCCACCATAATCCATGCATGCGGCCTAAGCACCGATATGTGGTCGGTTATGTTTCTCGCATTGCTGGGGCCAACCCCTATATTCACAAGCGTGATGCCGTTACCGTCCTCCCGCGTCAAATGATATGCAGGCATTTGAAGAATACGCGGCGCAGACTTGCCCGCTTCGATTACATCGGAAGTGTTTTGATTATAGAAGATGCGGTTTCCCGGCTCGACGAACGATGTATACAGGGAATCTTCGCCCCCGCCATCCATTGCCGCATCTGTCTTTTTCATAAGATTGCGCGCAACGCGACGGAACTCTTCGACATAAAACTGATAGTTCGTAAATAGGACAAATTTTTGGAAATACTTTGGATCCGTTCCCGTATAATAGCTTAATCTCTGCAAAGAATAATCAACACGCGGCGCGGTAAAAAAAGCCAAAGGCGTCCTACCCTGATCACCGGCAATAATGCTTTTATTGACCACGCGATCATCCACATATTCCAAATTTATGGGATCAAAACAGGCCTCGAATTTTTGAGCCGCCGCGTCGTCTAGTGTCACGTCCTTGGGAAGTCCATCGGCAAAAGCGTATCGAATGGGAATGGGCCAATCGCTCACGCCAATTTTAACGGGAACCTGATGGTTACTCATCACAGCTCCCAGCATTTTTGTATAGTAATCCGCAAAAAGATCGGGCCGCGTTAGTGTCGTAAAATGTTCCCCTTCTTTTGAAACAATTCCGTAGGTCAACACGGTGGCGCAAATTCTTAGCTGAAACCTTGATTAAAGCATAAGGATAACAGGCGGTAACTTTCTCCGGAATATCCCTGCCGTTGGCCAAAGCCATAAAACTATGGCGCAGATATTCTGTGTTCACATCATAAATTTTCTCGACATAATCGACCGCCGAATCCGCGTCATCAAATGATCTGGAGCTAAAACTTGGCTTAATTAATACGTCTTTTGACCTGTTTCTTTTCTTCTGCATATCCCTGCCCTGATATTTCACAAAAAGTCGAAAAATGCCGTTCCAAAAATCGCCGAACAATCAATATCCACAAGCTAAAGTGGACGCACGGTTAATGCAATGCTAGATTTGCTTTCCTTAAAAACAAAAATGGGTAGGTCATGGTTCGCGTATTGGTCAACGGCGCCAAAGGAAAAATGGGCAGCATGGCGGCCGCGTCGGTCAAAGCCGATGCCGCGCTGACGCTGGTCGGCGAAACCGATATCGGCGATAACCTTGCCAAGGCCATTAAAGACAGCCATGCCGAAGTCGTTGTCGATTTTACGGTTGCCGCCGTGGGGTACGATACTTTTATTACCATCGTCGAAGCAGGCGCGCACCCCGTCGTCGGCACAAGTGGATTCAATAATGCCCAAGTCGACAAATTAAAGGTTCTTTGCCGCAATAAAGGCATCGGCGGCCTTATCGCCCCCAATTTTTCCATCGGCGGCGTGCTGATGATGAAGTTCGCGCAAGAAGCCGCAAAGTACATGCCGAACGTCGAAATCATCGAAGCCCATCACGAACAAAAGCTGGACGCCCCCTCGGGCACTGCGACCCGCACGGCGGAAATGATACGCGAAGCCGCCGGAA
>CAZQOE010000033.1:9991-12982 GCA_964594935.1 uncultured Rhodospirillaceae bacterium
GGCTCCCCCGACAATGGCAAAGAGTTCGTTGCAGGCGTACGCGGCGGCCGCGTAAACGACATACCCGTTCATTCCGTGCGCCTGCCGGGTTTCTTGGCTCAACAGCGCGTTATTTTCGGCTCCTTGGGGCAAACCCTCACCATCGAGCATAACTCGATAAGCAGAGAATCCTTTATGTCAGGCGTCTGCCTCGCCGCCCAAAAAATCGTCGGTCAAACAGAGCTGTTTTACGGCCTTGAAGAGCTCCTTTTCCGCGACAAATAATGCCATCCATTAACCATATTTAGCTCTTTTGAAAGTGAAGCGCGCATTGACTATTATTGAGTCCCCGCACATAAAGTTCCCATCGATAGCAGAGAGAAATGTCAGGGATATATTTCAAAATTTTCGCGCGAGGATCATATGGTCGCCAAAGCAATCCCTCTCCCGACTGGTCTTAAAAATCCGTACGCCAGCGCTGCGGCGCGGGAAGAAGCCCAAAAAAGAACCGCGCTCGAGCATGCAAAAAAATGGCAACGGGCGGCCAAAATTGCCGGACATTTTTCGGTTGGCAAGGTCATCGAAGACGGAAGCATATTCCTGAGGCTTTTAAGCGTTCCTTCAAACCTTTTCGGCGACATCAGGATATACAAAATCTTTGCCGCGCCGAAAGATTTGACCAACCGCGTCGGATACTCCGCATTCACGTTTCAGGAAGCCGCGAAAGAGCTGGCCGGCAAAAAAAACTGGTTCGGCCACGACGGCGGTTATTTTATCAACAGCAACGCGGTCTATTCCGCCCTTTCGTGCAGGGAATTCGTCAATTACGGCAATAATCCTGTCGGAAAAGATGGCGTCTACGCTCCCTACGAAAAGCACTTGTTTATCCCTCCGTCGGAAATTCTTTTTGGCGTCAAATATCCGTTATGGAGCATAAAGGCCCAGGAAAAAACAATTCACGGCCCCAATCTATTTTCCGCCAAAGACATCGGCGGATTCAAAGGCACTTTTCCGACTTCCCCGAACAACGGCCTGACCCGATACGGATCCTCGACGCCGGGTTCCAGCGGCAAAGCGGACGTCAGGCGCTATATCGATTTCGTGAACGGCTCCGTCGGCGAAGAACATATAGACGGCGGCCGCGCAGCCAGAATGAAATGGCGCCCCTGCTGGGCGGAACCGGTTATTTAAGGCCCCAAACCTCTCTTGCCGTCTTCACGCGTTCGCCCTATCCTAGGAAGGCATGAATAAACTTTTCCTTACGATGACGCAAAAAATCGTTCTGCCGACGATCGTTGCCGGAACCTTTCTTTTGGGTCTTTTTATTTTCGCCGAACTCGGTTTCAACACCGTCAGCAACCTGACATCGTCCGCTATCGACATCAACGCCGAACGCACCGTCCTTGCGCTTGGCGCGCTCGACAACATCAATCTTGCGACGATCAAAGAGAAAAACACGCTGCTTGAAAAAGGCGACGAGCCCATCGCGACGAACATGCGCGAATACAGCCAGTTGATGGAAAGCGCGATTAAAAAGCTGGATCAACTGAAAACCATCGCCTCTCCCCAAGAAATTCCCGTACTTGATGAAATCGGCGGGCTGACCGTGCAGTACCGGAAATTGGCGGAAGACTCCATATTTCCGCTCGTCAAACAAGGCGACATAGCCAAAGCCACCGATCTTTCGTTCAACAAGGAATCCGGCGGCGGACGCGCGCTCAGGCAAAAAGTCCGCGCCGAGCTCGAGAACATTGTCGAGATTAACAGAAACCAGATGCGCGCCTCAGGCCTCGCGATTAAGGCGGAAAGCGCGCGGACCATCAATATCCTTGCCCTTATTGCGGCCTGCGGCTCGGCGCTCGCGCTCGTCTGGGTTTCGCTCGTTCAAATCATCGCGGCCAGAAAGGGAAAAACGAACGTTTTGAAAAATTTGGCAAGCGAAAACGGCGATATTGATCTGGACAAAGGCGAACGCAGCAAAGAAGAAGTCGCCGCCGTGATCAGCGCTCTCGAATTGTTCAAGGACAACGCCGCAAAAATTAAGCTTCAGGCCGAAGAAGAAGAAAAAGAATACGAACGCAAGCTCAATGACCTGAAAAAAGATTTGGATTAGCTTTTGGTTCCCAAAACGCTTTATCGCCTGCGGGTGCCGTCAAAATAAGGCTTCAAGGTCGTCCGCAATTCCTTGGTTATCTTGATGGGCGTGCGTTTTTTCTGATCGATAAGGACCGAGACGGACTCGCTGTACGAAATCGGCTTTTCGCCGTGATAAAGGGCGTTGGCGATATGCAGCGACGTGGTGCCTATTTTCGTGATGCAGGTGCCGATTTTGACGCGCGCCGGAATATGAAGTTCGTGCTTAAACGAAATGCACGTGCGGACAAGGATGAAAATCTCGTCGTCCCACGGCCAGCCGGGCGTTACGATGCTGAAAAGATTCGCGCGGGCGTTTTCAAAATACATGCCCATAGCGTTGTTATTGACGTGCCCCAAGGCGTCAAGATCGCAAAAACGCACATGGTCCTTGGTCCAAAGTTTATACCGCGCCGGATTGTAAAGCTTGCTGTCGTCCATGGAATCACACCTGAAAAAATTGAAAATCGCTGCACACTACCACTTTCATAGCGAACAACATTAGATTTATACAATACATCAACATATGTTATGATTTAAAAAAATTTAGATTCTTCCGTTACAGGAGACTGCATTCAATGAATAAAAACGACGGGTCAATTATAAAAGCAGGCATATTGTTTTTTGATATATTCGCCGCTGTATCTGTTCCACTATATTATATAATTTATTTTCAGCTAATCGATTCAAATTCAACTTCAGGAACAGTGTTTGTAATAGTAACGTGGACTCTGGTTATTTTTGATCTCTTATGGTTCGCCTATCGATTGTTTTCCACAAGCAAAAAAAGTCAAAACAATACTTCTTCGGAAGCGTCCAAGATTTTTAACCTTAGATTTTTAAAACGCGCTGGAGCAATACTGGCCTTCTGTCTCGCTA
>CAZQOE010000034.1:0-12445 GCA_964594935.1 uncultured Rhodospirillaceae bacterium
GCCGCAGGCCGACAGAGCCAGAAGCCCGAACGTCGCGGAAAGAAGCAAATATGAGTTTTTCATGGTGTCCCGATGGGGCAAAGGATGATTCTTGGAGCCGCTATTTAAGGCGGCAGGGGCCTTGATTGCAAGGGATAACAAAACGGGCGTTTTATGGCCTTAGAGAATCGTCGTTACGAGGGTGAAAGGACGGAAGGCCCAAAAAGCCCGTAAATGGCTGATTCCCGAATCGTTTTGCCCTTAATTTTTTATTCATAACTGTTAGAGCAATGAATCATCAAATTTATATATATCAATAGGTTAATGTAAATCGTGAGGTAATACCTTGTTGCCCGAATGCAACATTTACCATGAGTCTTGGAAATATTGGCATTTCTGGCTTGTCTGTGCAGGGCCGAAGCCTCAAATTCCTCGCCGTGGGGCCTTCATGCCCCGTTTCTGACTATAGTTAATCATAACAACCCAAGGGGGAAACATGCGTAAGATTCTTTTAGCGACGACGGCTCTCGTCGGTTTTGTTGCAGCAGGCGCTGCTCAAGCCGCGACCGCCCCGCTCAACGTTACGGTCGGCGGCAGCGTCGATTTCGTAGCCGGCGCGTTCCATGAAGCCGTTGCGGCTGGCGCGACCGATCCGTCCAGCGGCGACTTTGAAACCGTGTACAGCCTTGCTTTCGGCGTAACGGGCAAAGCGGCCAATGGCCTGGAATACGGCGGCAATCTGGTTCTCGATAACGAACCCGACGTTGCTGACAGCTTCGCTGGCAAGAGCAACACGGTTGCCGTCACGAAAGCCACCGTCTTCATGTCGGGCGCTTACGGCAAACTTCAGTTGGGCGACGCTCGCGGCGCGACCGATCTGGCCGTTACGGCTCCGTCAGTTGCCGGAATTCGTTACATCGACTTCCTGAACACCAGCGAATCCTTTGCCAAGGATCTTATTGTCGGCATCGACGGCAAGGATCACAGCACGAACGTAACCTATTTCACCCCGAAGATCGGCGGCGAGATGGGCAAGGTTCAGGCGGCTGTTACGTATGCTCCGAACTTCAATCAGTATGGCAGCACCGTTCAGTTGACTGTCCCGACCACGTATAGAAACGTGATCAAGGGCGCGGTGGCTTATACCGGCAACGTCAAGGGCGTTGCTCTTAATGCCAGCGCGGACATCATCAACGGCACAATCGACTCCACCACCGTCCGCGATTTCACGGCGTTTGGTTTTGGTTTGGCCGGCGCGTATCAGGGCTTCACCTTGGGCGCGACCTATACCGACAACGGCGACTACAACACGGTAGCCGGACAGAAGAAGCAGCACATCCTGACGGCTGGCTTGAAGTATGAGTTCAGCAAGTATGCTATTGGCTTTGATTACCTCAATGGTGAAGGCCAGAGCTCATTCATTGGCACCCCCGTCAATCCTGCCGACCCTGCTACTGGTGACCGCGTCAAGAGCTTGGACGTTTATAACTTTGGCGGCGCTTACACGTGGGCTCCTGGCCTGACGACAACGGCGAATGCCGTTTTCTTCGACCAGAATGCCGCGACGAACGCGAACGACAACAGCGGCTATGTGCTGTTGGTTTCGCAGAAGTTGGCGTTCTAATCGTCTAACGATTAGCGTTTAATAAATTGGAAGGGCGGGAAGAAATTCCCGCCCTTTCTTTTTTGCTCTCTTTTTGCGCTGTTGAAAGAAGCTGCGGGTTGATGAAATATAATCGTTGGCAGAAGCGATATAATATCCCCTCCCCCTCGCGGGGAGGGTCAGGGAGGGGGGCGCTCCGCCAGAGCGACAAATGCGAAGGAAAGAACTTTCATGCGTTTAAACCCTCACGATAATACGCCCAAAGACTACCGCCGTGCCCATAGTCTTAGAAATAACGCGTCCCCGATTGAAAAGAAATTATGGCCGGTTTTAAGAGAGGCCGCTAAAGCCAAGGGGCTGAAGTTCAGAAGACAACAAGCGATACATCCCTACATCGCCGATTTTGCCTGCATGGAAGCGCGGCTGTTGATTGAAATTGATGGAGACACCCATGCGACAAGCACGGGATATGATAAAGCAAGAGACGACAAGCTACAGAAGACGGGTTTTACGATTTTAAGATTTACAAACGATGACGTTGTGAAGAATGTCGATGGGGTGGCGGAGACAATTATTTTAAATGCCGTTAGGCTGGCACAAAACAACAAAGGAGTTTCTCGCTGAACTCCCCCTCCCCTAACCCCTCCCGCAAGGGGAGGGGGAAATAAGGAAACACCCCGCTGAGGGGGAGGGAAAAGAAAGGCCCGCTTGTTGCTAAAATGCAGCTTTGTTCAATCATTTCAATTTGAAGTCACTTATTTACTTGTTCTAAACACCTTCAGGTATAAAAATCCTTTTGCGAAAGATTGCCTTCTTTTTCATCCGTTCCGGCTTCTAATCCTAACAACTTAAGGGAGATAACATGCGTAAGTTTCTTTTAGCGACAACAGCCCTCATCGGTTTTGCAGCGGCAGGCGCCGCGCAGGCCGCGACCGCCCCGCTTACCGTCACCGTCGGCGGCGACATCGAATTCGTGGCTGGCGCAATGCATGAATCCAGAAACTCCGGCGCGACCGATCCGTCGAGCGGCGACTTTGAAACCATTTACAGCCTCGCTTTCGGCGTCGCGGGCAAAGCCACGAACGGCATGGAATACGGCGGCAACATCGTTCTCGACAACGACATCAAGGCCTCGACCGCCGCACTTTCCGGCGAGAGCAACAGCATTTATGTCACCCAAGCCGACGTCTTTATGTCGGGCGCTTACGGCAAGCTTCGCATGGGCGACTTCCGCGGCGCGACCGAACTGGCCGTTACGGCTCCGTCCGTTGCCGGAATTCGTTATATCGACTTCCTGAACAGCTCATCCAACTTCGCAAAAGATTTGGTTGTCGGCATCGACGGCAGGGATCACAGCACGAACGTGACCTATTACACCCCGAAATTTGGCGGGAACATGGGCAAAGTTCAGGCTGCCGTTACCTATACTCCGAACTTCGGCGAATACGGCAGCGACGTGCAGCTTACCGTTCCGACGGGCTTCCGTAACGTGATCAAGGGCGCTGTGGCTTATGACGGCAACATCAAGTCCGTTGCGATTAAAGCCAGCGCAGACATCATCAATGGCACGGTTGATTCCGCCTCTGTCCGCGACTTCACGGCTTGGGGCGTCGGCGCCGCAGCCGCATATAACGGCTTTACCCTTGGCGCAAACTACACCGACATGGGCGATTATAATACGAATGCGGCCATGAATAAGGATCAGAACACCTACGGCGTCGGTTTGAAGTACGAGTTCTGCAAATATACCGTCGGCTTCGATTACTTTGGCGGCACGGGGTATAGCGGATTTCTGGCTTCGAACGACCGCGTCAAGAGCTTCGACATTTATAACTTCGGCGGCGCTTATACATGGGCTCCCGGCCTGACGACGACGGCAAACGCCGTTCTCTTCGACCAGAACGCGGCCACCGTCACGAACGACAATAAGGGCTATGTTCTGTTGGTTTCGCAGAAGTTGGCGTTCTAATCGTAAGATTAGCGTTTAGTAAATCGGGAGGGCGGGAAGAAATTCCCGCCCTTATCTTTTTGCCCTGTTCGTTTTCCGATATTCTTAAACGCACCATCAATATGTTGTGTATCGGAAAGGCATTATTTCAAAATAACGTGCCTATTTGTTGCCAAAATGCAGCCACTTGTTCGCATCTTGGCTTAAAAGCCCTTTTTTGCTTGTTTCAAGAGGGGTTAGGCATAAAATGCTTGGTATTGACGGTTTTTCCGTTTTCGTCCTTTTTCATACACAGTTTCATCAGCCCAAGGGGGATTTATGCGTAAGATTCTTTTAGCCACAACGGCACTTATCGGTTTTACCGCAGTCGGCACGGCGCAGGCCGCGACCGCGCCGCTTACCGTCACCGTGGGGGGCAGCGTCGAATTCGCAGCCGGCGCCTTTCATGAATCCAGAGCGTCCGGCGCGACCGATCCGTCCAGCGGCGATTTTGAAACCGTTTACAGCCTGAACTTCGGCGTCACGGGCAAGTCCGCCAGCGGCGTCGAGTACGGCGGCAATCTGGTTTTGGACAACGACATCAATCAGAACACCCTGTCGGCCGACGACCCCAGCAACGGCGTTGCCGTTACCAAAGCCGATATTTTCATGGCGGGTGCGTTCGGCAAAATCCAGTTGGGGGATTCACGCGGCGCAACCGATTTGACCGTTGCCGCACCGAATCTGGGCGGCATCCGCTATATGGACTTCCTCACGAACAAGTATTCCAAGGAGCTGGTCGTCAACATCGACAAGAAGGATCACAGCACGAACGTGACCTACTTTACCCCGAAGGTCGGCAACAATACGCACAAAGTGCAGTTGGGCGTTACGTATGTTCCCAATTACGCCAGATTCGGCAGCAGCGTGCAGCTGACCAAATCCAACGGGTATAGAAACGTCGTCAAGGGCGCTTTGGCTTATGACGGCAACTTTAAGCCCGTTGCGATCAAGGCGAGCGCGGACGTTATCTCGGGCGTCATTCATTCCACGTCATGGCGCGATTTCACGGCTTGGGACGTCGGCGCACAGGCCGCGTATGACAGCTTTACCCTCGGCGCCAACTATGGCGACCAAGGTCACTACATGACCCTTGTCGGGCAGAACAAGAAGCAGCAAACGTACAGCGCAGGCCTGACGTATCAATTCTGCTGCGCGCTGGCTGCCGGTTTCAATTACCTTGGCGGCGAGGGCTACAGCACGTTGATGGGCGGCTGGGGCGATTACGTGAAGGACTTCAACACCTACAGCTTTGCCAGCACCTATACATGGGCGCCCGGCCTGACCACGACCGGCAATGTCGTCTTGTTCGACGAAGAAGCCGCGACAGGTGTCAAGGACGACGGCTACGTCTTGATGCTTTCGCAAAAACTGGCGTTCTAATCGGAAGATTAGCGTTTGATAAAATCGAAAGGGCGGGAAGAGATTCCCGCCCTTTCTTATTTTTTGCTTTGAAATTTTCTGTCTTTTATGACACGCCCCGATATGTTTTAAATTTGACAGGACATAAGAGGTTGATTTTCTTGTTGCCAAAATACAGCTTTCACACGGCTCTTTTGCTGACAGGCCACATTATTTATTGTTTCTCTGGCGTTTTGGGGCATCATCCCCGATACGAAGTCCTTTGCCCCGTTTTCCCCTGTTCCGGTTTTCTAATTCCAAAAACTCAAGGAGGATAGTATGCGTAAAATTCTTTTAGCGACGACGGCCCTTGTCGGTTTTGCAATGGCAGGCGCTGCACAAGCCGCGACTGCGCCGATCGACGTGACCGTCGGCGGCAGCGTAAATTTCGTTGCAGGCGCTTTTCATGAATCCAAGGCCGCAGGCGCAACCGATTCATCCAGCGGCGATTTTGAAACCATTTACAGCTTGGCCTTCGGCGTCAAGGGCAAGACTTGCTGCGGCATTGAGTACGGCGGCGATTTGGTTCTGGACAACGACATCGATGCCGAGGACAATTTTATCGGTAGCAGCAACAATGTTGCGGTTTCTAAGGCTGCTATTTTTATGTCGGGCAGGTACGGCAAACTTCAGTTGGGTGATGCGCGCGGCGCGACTGACATTACCGTTGGCGCTCCTAACATCAGCGGCGTTCGTTATCTCGACTTCCTCAGCGTTACTTCGTTTGCCAAGGGCTTTGTTGTCGGCATTGACGGCAAGGATCACAGTACCAACGTAACTTACTATACCCCCCAGATGGGTAACGATCTGGGCAAGCTGCAAGCTGCGGTCACGTATACGCCAAACTTCAACGATTACGGCAGCGATGTAATTCTGGCCCGGACGTCCCTAAATGCATACAAGAACTTAATCAAGGGCGCCTTAGCTTACACCGGAAACATTCAGTCCGTTGCGGTAAAGGCCAGCGCAAGCATCATCAATGGAGCGTCGGACTCTGACGCTTCTGTGCGTGATTTCACGGCCTGGGGCTTTGGCGCACAGGCCGGATACAAAGGCGTCACCTTGGGTGCCAATTATGTTGAAAAGGGTCACTACAGCATGATTGCTGGTGAGACTAAGGATCAGCAGATGTATGGCGCCGGAGTGAAGTATGAGTTTGACAAGTATGCCGTCGGATTCAACTACATGGGTGGCGATGGCTACAGCCGCGCCCTCACCGGCACCGGCACAGCTGATTATGTCAAGACCTTCAACACTTATGGTTTTGGAGGCACCTATACGTGGGCCCCCGGTTTGACCACAAACGTCAACGGCGTTCTGTTTAACCAAGAAACCGATGCGGGAACCGACAACGATGGCTATGTGCTCTTGGTCTCGCAAAAGCTGGCGTTTTAACCGCAGGGTCCGTCAGAGCCTTTCCTGTAGGCGGATCGTACGGCATATAGAAGGGCGGTGGGAAACCACCGCCCTTTCTTTTTGCGACAAAAACGTCTTTATTATTGGGTTTCATTATATATGAGAGGGTTTATGTTCCGTTGGGCCGCGTTATTGGGATTGATCGGATTGGCTGTCGCTACCGGCGTTATCGTCTGGAGCGGCATTGATCAAGTCCTTTTGGCTTTGGCGCAGGCAGGCTGGGGCATCCCCTTGGTCGCGGCGTTTCATTTTATTCCTATCGCCGTTTCTTCGACCGGATGGCGCGTGCTGGTTCGGGCCAAGAAAAAACCTTCCTTGCCGATGTTTTTCTATTTCATGTGGGTGCGGGCTGCCGTTAACAACCTGATGCCCGTGGCAAGAATCGGCGGCGAGGTGGCTTCCATACGCTTGATGACAGCGCGCGGCATGCGCAAGAACGTGGCCATCGCCATTACGATAGCCGAGTTGACGCTGTCGATCGCGGCTATTTTCCTGTTTATCGCCTTGGGCGTTTTGTTGTTCGCGCTGCGCGTCAACGATCAAAATTTCGTGCGGCAGCTGGTGTGGGGACTTGTCGTCTCGATGCCGGTTTTCATCGCGCTGGTCGCTGTGCAAAAGATCGGGTTTTTCGGGCTTCTGTCGCGGCTTTTCCGCGTCGCCTTCCGCGATAAATGGAAGACCTTGGCCGGAAGCGCCGCGCGGCTCGACCGCGCCGTGGCGATCATTTACCGGCGCAAGGGGCGCGCGTTTGAATGCGCTTTGTGGCAGTTCGCCGCATGGGCTTTGGGGAGCGTCGAAATATGGCTGGCGCTTTACTTTCTTGGGCATCCTTTGCCTTTGATCGAAGCGGCAATGCTTGAGGCGCTGATACAAGGGGCCGTTGTCGTCGGATTTGCCATTCCCGCCGCGCTTGGCGTGCAGGAGGCTGGATTCCTCGTTTTCGGCGGCATGTTGGGCCTGCCGCAGGAGGTAGCCGCCGCCTTGGCGATTATCCGGCGTTGCCGGGATATTATCTGCTATGTTCCCGCGCTTATCGCCTGGCAAGTGGACGAGGGGAAAAGATTGTTGAAATCATGAGATCCGTTGATCAAGAAGAAGCCAGAAAACTTTTTGCGCAAAAATGCGATTGCGTTCTTGCGGCAGCCGAGCCTTTGCAGTTTCCGGACAGTCCGTTGCCAGAAGTCGCCTTTATCGGACGGTCGAACGTGGGCAAATCCTCGCTTATCAACGCGCTGACGGGCCGCAACGGGCTGGCGCGCGCGTCAAACACGCCCGGACGTACGCAGCAGATCGTTTTTTTCAATCTCGCCAACAAGCTGATGCTTGTCGATTTGCCCGGCTACGGCCATGCCAAAGCGCCGCGCGAAGAGAAAAAACGCTGGAACGGGCTTGTGCAGACGTACTTGCGCAAACGCGAGAATTTAAAGTGCGTGTGCCTTCTTCTGGACGCGCGATACGACGTCAAGGACAACGACACCGATATGATGGCGTTTTTGGATCGCGCCGCCGCCGTTTATAAACTTGTGCTTACAAAAATGGACGGCCTTCGCACGGCCGAACGCAATGTGCGCCTTAAAAAAACGAACACGCTTGTCGTGAATCATCCGGCCGCGCTCGACGACATTATCGCCACAAGCGCCGAAGACAAAACGGGCATTGCCGAGTTACGGACGTTTCTGGCGGGGCTTATATCGGAGGATTCAAGAGCGCCGCGACGGGATTAAGCCTTAATCCGTTGGACGCTGTCGGCGAGCGTCGCGCTGGAGCGAACGGCGGCGATGTTGAGCGTGTCGTCTTCCTGAATCCTTATTATAATGTCCTGTTCGCAGGTAATCAGCACCTGCCCCAGCGCCGTAATGGCCATAGAGGCGACGCGATCGTTGAGTTCCTGCTCTTCAAGCCATTTGGATATCTGGCCGATGAATTGTTGGGCTTGCTCGCGGCGGATTTGCGCTTCCTGCTTGCGCGGCACAGGTTTCCCGCCCTCCATCTGAAGTTCGATGAAATAACGGCGTTTTTCCTCGCGCATCCGAATCCTTCGGCTTTCTAAAAACGAAACGCGGCCTTTGAAATGCGAATCGGTCACGTCTAAAACGATTCGGCTTTATCGTCCCAAACGGCTTAAGAAACATTTAATGTTGCGCTATTTTGCCGTTGCTGTAACACTTTTTCGGCATGAAAGTGAAGGCGCGAAAGATTCCAAATCCGCAAAGCCTTGCGAATGCTGCTTTGCATTATCTGGGGCGTTATGCAGCCTCGGAAGCTTCTTTGCGCCAAGTGCTTAAGAACCGTTTGCGGCGCGCTGCCCTGCAACATCCCGACTTTGCCGAAGACCATGAACGCATCGCGGCATTAAAGGGCACAATTGAGCAACTTATTGAAAAGTATAAAAAATTAGGAGTCCTCAATGATGCGGCTTTGGCCGAGGCCAAGGTCAAAAGTTTGCGCCGCGAAGGAAGATCGCGCCGCGCCATTATTCAGAAACTTGGCATGAAGGGAATTCCGGGATCGATTGTCAAATCGGCGCTCGAAAATAACGCCGAAGAGCTCCCCCCCCAAGAGGCGGAAGAAAAAGCCGCGCTTACGTTTGCGCGACGACGCAAGATGGGGCCGTTTCGCAAACTTCCTGCGGATGCGGATTTGCGGCGCAAAGATCTGGCTGCGATGGCAAGGGCCGGATTTTCGCTCGACGTCGCGCGGCGGGTTTTGAACACTCAGATTATGGATGACGACATATAATGTATGCCGTTTTGCAAATTGCGGTCCTTTTTATCCTTTGTTTATAGGGATTCCTAAGGGGTTCAGCCCGTATTGGCTTAAGCCGATTGAGATTCCTTTGCCTTCGGACTATCTTCTGTCCCGCGTTCAGCTTCCAAAAGGGAAATAAATGGCTCGCAAATACTTCGGTACCGACGGCATTCGAGGCCGCGCCAACACGGAACCCATGACGGCCGAAACCGCCCTGCGCGTCGCGATGGCCGCCGCAGGGTTGTTTAAGCGCGGCGATTACCGGCATCGCGTCGTCATCGGCAAGGATACGCGCCTTTCCGGTTATATGATCGAGCCCGCGCTGACCGCAGGCTTCATAGCCAAGGGTATGGACGTGACTTTGCTGGGGCCGTTGCCGACTCCGGCCGTGTCGATGCTGACCAAAAGCCTTCGCGCCGATATGGGCGTCATGATTTCGGCGTCGCATAATCCTTATGAAGACAACGGGATCAAATTATTCGGGCCTGACGGCGGAAAACTGTCGGACGAACTGGAAATGCAGATTGAAGCGCGGATGGACGGCGATCTGGCGTCCGATCACGCCGAGGCTGATGCTTTGGGCCGCGCCGCCCGACTGGACGATGCGACGGGACGCTATGTCGAATACGCCAAGGCGACGTTCCCCAACGGCAAACTGACAGGATTGAAAATCGTCGTCGATTGCGCCAACGGGGCGGCGTACAAAGTCGCGCCGACCGTTTTGTGGGAATTGGGAGCGGAGGTTTTCCCCGTCGCCGTGGCCCCCGACGGGCGCAACATCAACGACCATTGCGGTGCGACGTATCCGCAATTGATGCAAGAGGCCGTTTTGCTGCATCAGGCCGACCTTGGCATCGCTTTGGACGGCGACGCCGACAGGCTGATTATGGCCGACGAAAAGGGTAACAAAATCGACGGCGATCAGCTGATGGCGCTTATCGCCACGACGTGGGCCAAAGCCGGAAAGCTGAAGAACAACACGCTTGTTTCGACCGTCATGTCGAACCTCGGGCTTGAGAGGTATCTGGAGAAAAACGGCGTCAGGATGATCCGCACGCCCGTCGGCGACCGCTATGTCGTCGAAGCGATGCGCGAAAAAGGATGCAATGTAGGCGGGGAACAGTCCGGCCACATCGTGTTCAGCGATTTCGGCGCGACCGGCGACGGCTTGGTGGCCGCGCTGCAAGTTTTGGCCGTCATCAAAACGCGCGGTGGCAAGACGAGCGACGTTTGCTCGCTCTTCAAACCGTTACCGCAGCTTTTGTCCAACGTCCGCGCCGAGGAAAAAGTTTTAAAGCATCCCGTCGTTTGCGCGGCTATCGCCGACGCCGAAAAGGCGCTGGGAAAAACGGGACGCCTTGTCATTCGCAAATCCGGAACCGAACCTCTCGTTCGCGTGATGGCCGAGGGAGACGACGACAAACTGGTTCAGAAAATCGTCGGCGACATCTGCGACGCGATTAAAAAGAACGCGTAAGAATATGACTGTTTCCACTCCTTTGGTTATCGCCATCGACGGGCCGTCGGCTTCCGGCAAGGGAACGGTTGCGCGCAAATTGGCGGCGCATTTTGATTTCGCGCATCTGGACACGGGGCTTCTGTATCGCGCCGTGGGCTTGGCCGTTTTGCGCGTGGGCGGCGACCCTGCCGATCCGGTTCTGGCCGAAAAAGCGGCTTTGGCGCTCGATTCCGCCCAAATCATGGATTTGGCCAACGATGCCGAGTTGCGCGGGGACGAGGCTTCCTTGGCCGCGTCCAAGGTCGCGGCCATCCCCTCCGTGCGGGCGGCTTTATTGAAATTTCAGAGGGATTTCTGTGCCTTACCGCCCAAGGGCAAGAAGGGGGCCGTGCTGGACGGGCGCGATATCGGCACCATTATCGCCCCCGACGCCGCCGTTAAGATATTCGTGACCGCCAGCGCCGAAGCCCGTGCCGAGCGGCGCTTTAAAGAGTTGCAGGCACGGGGCCAAGATGCTACTTACGCGTCCGTTCTTGCGGATATGAAGGAACGCGACCGGCGAGACGCCGAGCGCTCCATCGCTCCGACAAAACCAGCATCCGGCGCCGTTGTGCTCGACACGACAAAACTCAACGCCGAGCAGGCTTTTGCCGAAGCCCTCAGGATAGCCAACATGAAGTTGGCGACGAGTTTGTAGTTTTTGAGGCATCGGCCCTGCTTTCAGCCCCGCCCCGAAAATACAGGTTCGATTTTTTAATCGGCTCGCCTCTCGGCGGGTGAAAGAGAAAGCAAGTTGGAACTTTTGTTGCGACTGCTCTGCGGTACGCCCTTCGGGCTCCCCGCAACCGCGACTGCAACAGTTTCCGATATCAAAAGAAAAGAGAATAATCCTATGGCTCGTAGTGCATCCAAGAAGAATGCGGAGACGCTTGACGTGTCCGCCAAAGCCGCCAAGGCCGCTCCGGCTCATGCCGAGGGCAGCTTTGCCGCCATGCTTGACCAAGCTTTCGGCAAGACCGGAAGCCTTGAAGGCAATGTCGTTAAAGGCAAAATCACCGCGATCGACGGGGAAAACGCCGTCATCGACGTCGGTTTGAAATCAGAAGGCCGCGTGGCCTTGCGCGAATTCGCGCTGGGCGGCGTTCCGGCGGAACTCAAGGTGGGAGACACCGTCGAAGTGTTCCTTGAACGCATGGAAGGCCGCGACGGCGAAGCTTCGCTGTCACGCGAAAAAGCCAAGCGCGAGGAAAGCTGGGTCGTCCTTCAGCAATCGTTCGAAAAGCAGGCTCATGTCACCGGCATCATCTTTGGCCGCGTCAAGGGCGGGTTTACCGTTGATCTGAACGGAGCCACGGCGTTCTTGCCCGGCTCGCAGGTCGATATTCGCCCCGTCCGCGACGTCACGCCGCTGATGGGCACGCCGCAACCCTTCCAAATTTTGAAAATGGACCGCGCGCGCGGCAACATCGTCGTTTCGCGCCGCGCCGTTCTGGAAGAAAGCCGCGCCGAAGCCCGCACCGAATTGGTCGCCAACCTCAAGGAAGGTCAGGTTCTTTCGGGCGTCGTCAAGAACATCACCGATTATGGCGCCTTCGTCGATCTGGGCGGCGTGGACGGCTTGTTGCACGTCACCGATATCGCGTGGAAGCGCATCAACCATCCGTCGGAAGTCCTGCAAATCGGCCAACAGGTCAACGTTCAGGTCATCCGCTTCAACGCCGAAACCCAGCGCATCAGCTTGGGCATGAAGCAGCTTGAAGCCGATCCGTGGGAAGGTGTCGTGGCGCGTTACCCTGTCGGCATGAAGCTGAAGGGCCGCGTGACGAACATTACCGACTACGGCGCGTTCGTC
>CAZQOE010000035.1:0-8573 GCA_964594935.1 uncultured Rhodospirillaceae bacterium
CGAGATGTCCGCCGCGAATAAGATTGAACGACGTGCAGATGTCGAGGCTGCAGGCTCCCGGAAGCGCGCCGATAAATATGCCTCCGGCGTCGGTCAGATACTCGTCCTCCAAACCTTTATCGGGCACCGAGGACACGCCAATGACCCCGTTTTCTGACTGGAAATACACTTCGATGCCGCTTGGGAGGTATTTCGCGACAAGGGAGGGTATGCCGATGCCCAAATTGACCAGATTTCCGTTGCGGAGTTCCTGTGCGACCCTTTTGGCGATAAGAACCCTATCTTCCATTGCGCTGCCTCCGTTCGATCAGGTAATCGACCAGCACATGCGGCGTCACGACGCTGTCGGGAGGAATAACGCCCACAGGAACGATTTCATTTGGTTCGGCAATCACCACATCGCCCGCATAGGCCATGACGGGATTGAAATTGCGCGCCGTTAGCGAATAGTCCAGATTTCCGCGATAATCCGCGCGTTTTGGGCCGAGTATGGCAAAATCGGCTCTTAAAGGCATTTCGAGAAGATAGTCTTTGCCGTTGACCTTGACGACGCTTTTCCCTTCTGCTGCGAGCGTGCCTACGCCCGTTGGAGTCAAAACGCCACCGAGGCCAACGCCGCCCGCGCGGATGCGTTCGGCCAAAGTTCCCTGTGGACAAAGCTCGACCTGAAGTTCGCCTGAAAGTAATTGCCGTTGGGTTTCCGGATTTGTGCCGATGTGGCTGACGATAAGCTTGGATACGCATCCGGCATCGATCAGTTTTCCGATGCCGATGTCGGGACGCGAGGTGTCGCAGGCAATAACGGTCAAATTTTTGCGTCCCTGACGAACTAATTCTTCAATCGTGCGCCGCGGGCTTCCTACGGATAGAAAGCCGCCGATCATGAGCACGGCCCCATTGGGAATCATCTCGACAGCGTGGACGACATCGATAGCTTTTGTCATTTTTAGGGCTTCTGTCGGGAGCGAGGAAGGAGGGGGAGAGATTCGCGATAGGAAGGGTGGTTATCTTTACCCAAAAGATAACAAAACGCAAATATCGGCGTTGCGCGATTTCCAAACGGCCGAAGGTTTAAAACAACTTATCGATATCCGCTTGCGTCGAGGCCCTGCTGCCGTGAACGATGCTGTTGCCTTCTTCCATCATCAGGCGCAATTGCGTCGCCATCATGCGGGAAATGTCGTCAAAAGCCCCCTTTTCCCCCGTATTTAGCAGGCGGCGAAGCGTTCGCGGCAGCTCTTCAATGATGGCGCGGATGCCGTCGGCTTTATGTTCAAACGCCTCCCGCAGTTCAGGGGGAGAGAAGGGATAAACCTCAATCGCCAGATTCGCGAAGTTAAGGCCGCTGGATCTGAAATGATCGACGTAGTCGAGAAATTTCCAGCGTTCAATTTCCTCGAGCAGTTCGGGAGCGTCCGGCAACATGTCCAAGACCATGACGACCGAATTGAACGTGTTGAAGTAATCGGTTGAAAGCAACGATCTTGAATCGATGTTCGTGTCCGCGACTTTTCGACGATATTCTTCGAGCTTATCGACGGAAGTGGTGGTTGAAGGAGGGGAGTTCGGTGCCGCAGCGCAAAGGCCCGGCACTGCCGTTTCTGCCGGACTGACAAGGTTAACCGGTGGCGGGCTATCCATAGGGCGTTTTTCTTTCCTGCGTTTGCGACCGGCAAAGCCTAGCTGTTAGTCTCTAAAAAAGTGTTACTAATAAAGCGGGGCTAGGAACGGGGTATCGGAGGGGTTTCAGTAATCGGCATTAGTTGTGGTTTTTTACGGGCGAAGAGCGTTCTTTGTAAAGTAAAGATCACGCGGATGTATGTCTTTGCTGTGGTTATTAAAAATTGATTGCATGGAAATGGAAATGAGGAAAAGCGACAGGAAAAAATTTCCTTATTCAGATTTTCGGAAAATGGCCTAGATTGTTGCGATTCCAGCCGTGAAGAGGCATAAAGCAGCTTCGCCGGACCCGCTCTACTAACCACTCATTATTCTTGGGGAAAACCTATTCTTGAAAAACAACACAAAATATTGAACTCGCTGTATTCCAACCGCCGGTTCCTTTCTTTTCTCCATGACGTTGCCGTTGCGGCATTTTCATTTTGGTTCGCGCTTTTCTTGCGCCTTGGCGGCGATTTTAGCGGGTTTCCTATGGGCGAAGCGCTGGCCGCTTCGCTGATTTTCACATTGGCGTGCGGGTTTGTCTTTTGGGCGCAGGGCCTTTATCGGGGCATATGGGCTTTTGCTTCGTTGCGTGATTTGACCGAGATTCTTCGCAGTACTGCGCTTGCCGTGGCGATATTTCTGGCTATCGCCTTTGTCACGACGCGTCTGGAAGGCGTTCCGCGTACCGTTCCGTTCATCGCATGGTTCATCATGCTGGTCGGGCTTGGCGGGGCGCGGATGATTTTTCGAATGCTTCGCGAAAGACGCCTCGGCGTTTTGTGGGAACGTTCGGGGGCGGGACGGGTCAATGTCCTGCTTGTGGGAGCGGGGGACGAGGCCGATATTTTTCTTCGCGCCGTCAGCGCCAATCCGCAAGCGCCCTACAATGTCGTCGGCATCGTCGGAGAAAACGACAAACGCGTTGGCCGGACAATTCAGGGTACTAGCGTCATCGGCACCATTAACGAGCTGCCCGCGATTGTCGCGAGTTTGCGTGCGCAGATGAAGGCGCCGTCACGTTTGATTCTGACGCGGGCCGTTTCGCGTTTTAACAGCGGCGTCGTCAGCCAGATTCTGGAACAATCGGCTTCGCTCGGCCTGAGCCTGTCGCGTCTGCCCGCGTTGACCGACGTACGCAGCGACGTGGCCCAGATGCTTACCGTGCGCGATCAGCCGTTGGCTTTGGAGGATTTGCTGGGAAGGCCCGAAACGAAGCTTAATCGAAGCGATATTCGCGCGATGATCCGGGGAAGGCGCGTTTTGGTCACGGGCGCAGGTGGAACCATCGGCTCCGAACTTGTTCGTCAAATCGCGGCGTTGGAGCCCAAGGCCCTTACGCTTGTCGAATTTAGCGAATTTAACTTATACCGCATCGATATGGAGGCGCGCGAAACGTTTCCCTATTTGGCCGTTCGGTCGCTGATCGCGGACGTGCGCGATGCTGCCCGTATTAAGCAGATTTTTACGGACGAAAAGCCTGAACTTGTCTTTCATGCCGCCGCAATTAAGCATGTGCCTATCGCCGAAGACAATATCCGCGAAGCTTTTTTGACGAATGTCGTCGGTACGCGGATCATCGCGGACAGCTGCCTGCATTTTGGTTGTACGGCGATGGTTTTGATTTCAACCGACAAAGCCGTTTATCCATCCAGCGTCATGGGGGCCACCAAACGATTGGCCGAAATGTATTGTCAGGCGCTTGACCTTTCTTCGACGACGACGCGGTTCGTTACGGTCCGTTTCGGCAATGTTTTGGGTTCGACGGGATCGGTCGTGCCGCGTTTTCAGGAACAATTGGCTAAAGGCGGGCCCTTGACCGTCACACATCCGGACATTACGCGCTACTTTATGACTGTGCGTGAGGCCGTCGAGCTTGTTTTGCAGGCGTCATCTTTAAGCGCGCGGCCAGACGACCAGCATGGAAAGGTTTTGGTGCTAGATATGGGCGAGCCTATCAAGATCGCCGATCTTGCGCGTCAAATTATCCGTCTGGCGGGATTAAGGCCCGACGAGGATGTTAGTATTACCTACACAGGATTGCGTCCGGGCGAAAAACTACATGAAGAACTTTTTGCAGATGCCGAAGAACTGATGCCTTCTGCAGCAGACGGGGTCAAAGTCGGAAAGGCGACGACGGTCGATCTGGACTTTTTGCAAAAGCATTTAGGCGACGCCGCTTTGCGCTTGCGCGAGGGGCCCGACGAAAAACAATCGGTCGCCAAGCTTCTGGAGCTTGTTCCTGAATTCAAGCGGTTGGACGACACCCCTTAGCTTATTCTTTAATCAGCAACGCCTCGCCGAATTTTTCCAAGGCCTCGCGCAGTTCGTCGCTTTCTACCGCCTTGACTTGTTTTTTTATGGCGTTGAGAGCAGTCGGGTCGGCTTTTTTTTCGCTTCTGACGGGCGACGGCGGCAGAAAGGCGGAGTCCAGTGCCAGACGCGCGAAGGCCTCATAACCAAAATAGGCGTTAACGCGTTGGCGGATCAAATCGGCCTTAAAGCTGAACTCCATGGCCAAGCCTTTGGGCAGGCGTATCGTCAAAACGCCGTTTTTTCGCTGAGGTTCGTTTGGTTGATATGGAAATGAGATTTTGACGGGCGTTGTAATGCGGGCATACTCCGTGCCCACAATTTCCGCCCAATGGCCGAGCAAATTGGCGTACAATCCCCAGTCTTTTCCGGCGGATTGCCGGGCGACTTTATCGACGGCGTCAGCTAGGGTTCGGGGTTTATACATAAGGAGAGTTTGGCTTTGAAACGCGGAAAAGTCAAAAAGCAATCTGAGGCTGAAAAGCTGTTGGCATGGTACGATCGCTATCGCCGCTTTATGCCGTGGCGGGTGGCTAAGGGGGAGAAGCCCGATGCTTATCGTGTTTGGCTTTCGGAAATTATGTTGCAACAGACAACCGTCGCGACTGTCGGGCCATATTTCCAGAAATTTGTTAAACGCTGGCCAACGTTGAGCGATTTGGCTTCGGCAAAGTTGGACGATGTGCTGCGCATGTGGGCGGGCTTGGGATATTACAGGCGCGCTCGGATGTTGCATCAATGCGCGCAGATATTACACAAAGATTTCGGCGGAAAATTTCCGCAGGACGAAAAAACATTACAAACTTTGCCCGGGTTTGGGCCTTATACCGCCGCTGCCGTTGTGGCCATCGCCTTTGGCCGGAAGGCGAACGTCGTGGACGGAAATGTCGAGCGCGTGATGTCAAGGATGTTTCTTATTCAAACGCCTTTGCCGAAAGCCAAAGCAGAATTACGCGAGGTCGCGGCGACATTGGTGCCTGAAAAGCGTTGCGGGGATTATGCCCAAGCTTTGATGGATTTGGGTGCGACCGTTTGCACGCCACGGTCGCCTAAATGCGGGTTATGCCCTTGGCGAGTTTCTTGCCGCGCTTTTGCGCCTGGCGTTCAGGAGAGTTTGCCTCGTCGGGCAAAAAAAGCGGTTAAACCTTTTCGGCGTACGATTGCCTTTGTGCTTATCAATCAAAAAGGCGAGATTTTGCTGCGCCGACGTCCGCCCCATGGCCTTCTGGCAGGAATGATGGAAGTGCCGAGCAGCCCGTGGAGGGAGGGGCGGGCGCCGAAGCTTGCCGAAATTCGCGAATATGCTCCAAGCGCCGGAAAATGGGTGCCAATCAAAGGCGTTGTCCGGCATGTTTTTACGCATTTTACGCTTGAGGCCGCCGTGGCAATATCTGCTACGAAGAAAAGAACGAGCGGGCGTTGGGTCTTGCCGCAGAATCTTGATAAAGAAGCTTTACCGAGCGTAATGAAGAAAATTGTCAGACATGCTTTGATGTCGCTATAATGGCGCCGCAACACTTTGGAGCGATAGCATGATTATTCGTTTTGTGTGCCTTGCCTTTTTAGCCTTTTCGTTGTTAACCGGAAAAGCTCAGGCTCAGGAATATGCTCAGGCGTCGTGGATAAATCTGATTCATACGTTGATACGTTTGAATGCCATCAATATGTCGGATCAAAGGCTTCTGGACGAATACACAATCGTTTCCGAATGTGATTTGTACAAGGCCTTTTATAAAGACGATTTTAAATGGAATCAGGTTCGCCAGGCCGTCCGTGATTCCATCAAGATGAATATCGCTACCTATCCGATTAATTATTTTCATGACCTGACTTTGCGTCTGGATCGATATGACTTTGATGCCAAGCATTTTCGTTTTGATAAAGAGTCGAGTTTTCGCGGCGTCAATTCTTTTTCGATCTATTCGGTTACGGGAACAGGGTGTGGTGAAGCCACAATTGAATATTTACCTCGGAGCTTTCGTGCGGTTCTTTCGGCGCCTGTTTTTTTGGATGGGTTGCCCTTGTCCGAAGGGGATGCAAAGGCTCTTCTTTTGCGCATGAACAAAGACGATAATCCAAAAAGGATTATTTTTGTCCGTTTTAATTTCCGCACCGTTTATATTGAACCGTTGAGCAAGATTGAGCGGCAGACAGCAGGGGGCGGTAAGACAATTTATTCGCAGATAAACGCGGCATCTACGGGCGAGGTTAGAATAGACGCGCAGTTGGATTCGATCGGGTTTTATGAGGATCAGGAAAGAACCAAGCTCATTTATCTTTATGCGCCTTAAGGCTAATGATGTGTTTAATGGCTTGTGGCTTCGGCGCGTATGCGTTGTCGCAAGAGGTCGATGGGAACAAGATGCCCATGCCCGTCTGAATCGTAAAACCAGAAAGTCCAGCCGTTACAGGCGGGAAGGCCTTGGACCAAGGCCCCCACTTTATGGATGGATCCCGTAATGTTGTCGCCTGCCTTGCTGGCTTGAAGTGTCGCGTCGGCCTTGACCTTGGCGCGGTGGCGCTGCTTTTCGTCGAACAGGAATTGTCCGGGGCGCAAGAGGCCGCGTTCGAGAATGATGCCGAAAGGAATGCGCGGTTCTTCGCGTTTGGAGAACGTCGTCAGAACATCCGCGTTGGGCGCAATAGGCGTTTCAGTGATGCGCTTTTCGGCATACTTGGCGTAGGTTTTGTCGCGGTCAATGCCAATGAAATGCCGTCCCAAAAGCTTCGCGGCGGCGCCCGTCGTGCCCGATCCGAAGAACGGATCGAGGATGACATCGCCCGGTTTCGTCGACGACATGATGACGCGATAGAGAAGGGGCAAGGGTTTTTGCGTCGGATGGACTTTTTCGCCGTTTTCGTTGCGCAGGCGTTCGTTGCCGCTGCATATCGGAAGATTCCAGTCGCTGCGCATCTGCTTTTCGTCGTTCATGTTCTTCATCGCTTCGTAATTGAAGCAGGGCTTGGCGTCTTTCGACGTCGAGCACCAAATCAGCGTTTCGTGCGCGTTCGTGAACCGTTTGCCCCTGAAGTTCGGCATCGGATTGTTTTTGCACCAAACAATGTCGTTCAGAATCCAGAAGCCCAGATTTTGTAAAATCGTGCCGACACGGAAAATATTGTGATAGCTACCGATAACCCACAGGCAGCCGTCCGGCTTTAATACGCGCTTGGCGGCTTTGAGCCACTCGATGGTGAAAGCGTCGTAAGCGGCAAAGTCGGCGAATTTGTCCCAATCGTCGTCACAGGCGTCGACGTGGCTGTGATCGGGACGCAGAAGGTCTCCACCGAGTTGCAAATTATATGGAGGATCGGCAAAAACCGCGTCGACCGAATGTTCGGGAAGTTCATTCATGATGCGGATGCTGTCGCCGATCAGGATTGAATCCAGCGGCAAGGAGCAGGCTGAAACAGCCTTCGCAATTTTCTTAGTCGAGCGTGGCATGGCAGGCAGCATCCTAGATAGAAATTAATATCTGGTAAAGAGTCATTGGAATCATTTGGTTAAAGGGTTTTTCTACCAATATATATTAGGAAAGGGTCAGCCGGGTCTTTTCGTTGCCCTTCGGACGGGCGCGAACGAAGTCCTGTGCCATTCCGTTACGCCATGGATTGCCAAGGCTTCCATATGTTCGCTTGTGCCATATCCGGCGTTGTGGTCCCAACCGTAATAGGGGAATTGTTCGGCCAGTTTTTTCATGAGCCGGTCTCGATAGACTTTGGCGATAATCGAGGCTGCCGCGATGGAAAGAGAAGTATCGTCGCCCTTGACGATGGGGAAGACCTCACACGGCAATTTAGGCGCGCGGTTGCCGTCGATAAGCGCGACATCGATTTTTGTTTTAAGTCGTTCGACGGTTCTTTGCATCGCAAGCATCGTTGCCCATAAAATATTTAGCCGATCGATTTCTTCGACGCTGGCCTCCGCGATGGCGAAGAGGCAATATTCCGTGAGGGGCTCAAAGATTTTTTCGCGCGCCAGCGGCGACATTTTTTTGCTGTCGTGGATTTTGGCGCAAAGCGCTTCGGGAAAATCGATTGGCAAGATAACGGACGCCGCGACTACGGGGCCGGCCAACGGGCCTCGGCCTACCTCGTCAATGCCGCAGATAATCCTTCCCTTAAGGCGGCCAAAGCGAATTTCGTGAGCAAAGTCGGGCATGACTCAAAAAACAGCGTCAGAGGGATCGTAATTTGGTAACAAATTACACAATTAGTGCAAAAAGACCAAGAAATCCGCATCTTGAGTTCTTTTGCGGCATGGTTAAAAAAAGAGTTGTAAGTCTTTCAGCGGATGGATTAGGATTGCCCACTGCGAAAGAGACCATGCAAAGGAAGTGTTGCGTGGCGATCGCACAGAAGGCGGTGCTCTTGCGAATAAGAAAAACGCTAAGGCAAGAAGGCCCAAAAGAAACAACATAAACGCATTCAGGAACGGTATTAAAATGAGACAAGGTCCTAACGGCAGGCGTTCTCGTAGTCGCCATCATGGCGGAGGCAATGGCGGTGGTAATAATAACGGCGGCTCGATGGGAAATCGTTCCCGGTCGGCGGCGCCTTTAAGACACCAGTCATTCGATAGCAATTGTGGCGACTTG
>CAZQOE010000035.1:8583-12306 GCA_964594935.1 uncultured Rhodospirillaceae bacterium
GTCGCCATCATGGCGGCGGTAGCGGCGGTGGTAATGGCGGTGGGGGTGGAAATCCGATGGGCAATAATCGCCCGCGTTCCGCAGCATCGCTTCGGCACCAGTCGTTCGACAGCAATTGCGGCGATCTGCGCGTGCGCGGTAATGCTTGGCAAGTCTATGAAAAATATCAGGGTTTAGCTCGCGATGCCCAGTCGGGCGGCGACAGGGTTGCGGCTGAAAATTATTTGCAGCATGCCGAACATTACTTCCGGATTATCGAGGCTATTGACGAGGCAACGGCGGCCGAGCAGCGTTTGCACGGTGAACCGGCGATGCCTTTTGGCCAGCAGCCTGAAATTCCAGCGAATTACTATACTCAGGGAAGCGTTGCTCCGCCTCCTTCGGGTAATCCCAACTTAAACGCATCGCAACCCCCTGCCGGACCTCAACCTCAGGCCGAAGCGACGGTTCAGACGCGTAACCCGCCGCCCAGTCCCTTCTATACGCAGGAAGAGATCGACGAGCAGAACGGCGGAAGTCAACCCCTGACTGCAGTACGGTAAAGGTGGCCTTTCCGAGAAACATCGAACCTGCTTTGCCCTTTCTTAAAATGGACGGGCTCGGCAACGATTTCGTTGTTTTTGACGGGCGGTTGAACGGATTTTCCCCCTCGAAAAATTTTTTGTGCGCCATCGCCGATCGCAAGCGCGGCATCGGGTGCGATCAGGTTGTTGTTTTGCGCAAACCCCAAAGTCCTCAGGCCGACGTTCGCATGGACATCTATAACAGGGACGGCAGTCAGGTCGGCGCCTGCGGCAACGCGACGCGGTGTATCGCAAGCCTGATGTTTCGCGTTTTGGGACGGAAAAACTGCATCATCGAAACACTTTCGGGGCTTCTTGAGGCGTGGGACGATCCTTCGGGTCTGATCGCCGTCGATTGGTCCGCGCCTCGTTTGATGTGGGATGAAATTCCCCTGTCGCGCGACGTCGATACGCTGCATGTGCCTGTTTCCTTCGGCGGGCTGGAAGATGCTTGCTGCGTAAACGTCGGCAATCCCCATGCCGTGTTTTTCGTGTCCGACGTCGATGCCGTGGCTTTGAGCGAGGTCGGTCCCCGTCTTGAAAACGATCCCATGTTTCCGGAACGCTGCAACATCGAAATTGCCCAGATTTTAGCGCCGGACCGCATTCGCATGCGGGTTTGGGAACGCGGCACCGGCATAACCGAGGCTTGCGGCACGGGAGCTTGCGCCACTTTGGTAGCGGCGGTGCGAAGAAATTTAAGCTCGCGGCGCGCTACGATCGTTATGGCCGGTGGAAATCTAATTATCGAGTGGCGCGAAGATGGTCGTTTATTGATGGTTGGCCCCGCCAATTTAAGTTTTAGCGGCGTGGTGGCTGAAGGTTTCGGCGGTCATGAAGAACCCGCTACCTAAGTCGAAAAATAAGCTAGAAGTCCTGACTTTTGGTTGCCGCTTGAACATCGCCGAATCCGAAACGATGCAGCGCTGCGCCGCCGATGCCGGATTGGACAACGCTTTCATCGTCAACACATGCGCCGTGACGGCAGAGGCCGAGCGTCAGGCGGGACAGGCCATTCGCCGTTTAAGGCGCGAAAATCCTTCGGCAAAGATTATCGTCACAGGATGTTCTTCGCAGATTAATCCGCAGAAATATATCGCTATGTGCGAGGTTGATGACGTTATCGGCAACGACCATAAATTGAAGCCCGATAGTTTCAAAAAATTTGCGGGAACAACTTCAGCAAAGACGACCTTGGGGCGGAAAGAGGAAAACGTTTCTCCCGTTTCCCTTATGCAGCGGGCCTTTGTTCAAGTTCAGAACGGCTGCGACAACAAGTGTACATATTGTATTATTCCCTTCGGGCGCGGCGCGTCCCGTTCGGTTTCGTTCGAGAACGTGACCGAGCAAATACGCGCCCATGTCGACGAAGGGTTTAACGAAGTCGTTCTTACGGGCGTCGATATTTCTTCTTACGGACGGGATTTGCCTGGTGAGCCGACATTAGGCTTTATGGCGAGGCACATTTTGACACATGTGCCGGATTTGCGCCGCCTGAGACTATCCTCGCTCGATCCCGCCGATATTGACGAAGATTTGTGGGAACTAATTAAAAAGGAAAATCGCCTGATGCCGCATCTCCACCTTAGCCTGCAATCCGGCGACAATTTGATTTTAAAACGGATGAAGCGCCGCCATACGCGCGACGACATTATCCGCCTTGTAGATCGCGCGCGGAAAATTCGTCCCGACATCGTTTTTGGAGCGGACGTCATCGCGGGTTTTCCGACCGAAACCGAGGCGATGTTTGAAAATACGCGCGATCTTGTCGAACGGTGCGGCCTGACGTGGCTGCATGTGTTTTCTTATTCCTCGCGCAAAGGGACGCCCGCCTCCAAAATGCCGCAGGTTCACGGCAGCAAGCGTAAAGAACGCGCTGCCCGGCTTCGCGCTTTGGGGGAAAAGGCGGCTAAGAGGCATCATCAATCGCTTGTCGGAAAGGAGATCAGCGTTTTGGTCGAAAACAACGGCATCGGCTGTACGCCGCAGTTTGCTAAGCTGAAATTGTCCGGAAATTTTCCCGTAGGCCATATAGTTGATGTACAATGCGTCAGAATGGAAAGGGATTTTGTAATTGCGGAAGGCATCGAAGCGTCATGAAGAGCGATCAGGAAAAATCGGGATGGTTTTCTCGCCTGCGTGACGGGCTGCACAAAAGCTCGGCCAAGCTTGGCGAGGGCATTTCCGACGTTTTTAAAAAGCGCGAGCTTGATGCCGAGGCGTTGCAAGAACTCGAAGAAATGCTTATTTCGGCGGATCTGGGGCCAGAGGCGGCGGCACGGATGGTTGCGGAATTCGGAAAATCACGTTTCGGGAAAGACATCGGTGCCGACGAAGTTAAAAAGGCGCTTGCGTCGCAAGTCGCCGAGGTTCTGCGCCCCGTGGCAACGCCTTTGGAGATAGACATTTCGCGCAAGCCGTTTGTTATCCTTGTGGTCGGCGTCAACGGAACCGGTAAAACAACGACTATCGGAAAATTTGCGCAAAACTATGTCGATCGCGGGTTAAAAGTCACATTGGCGGCGGGGGACACTTTCCGCGCAGCTGCAATTAGCCAACTTAAAATCTGGGGCGAACGAACGGGCGCTTTTGTCGTGGCGGGCGAGCAGGGGGGGGATTCCGCCGCTTTGGCTTATCGCGCCTTCGAGGAAGCCCGCGCCAACAAAAGCAACGTTCTGATGATCGACACCGCAGGCCGCTTGCACAACAAAAACGACCTGATGCAGGAACTGGCAAAAGTGGTGAGGGTCATTAAAAAACTTAATCCGGATGCGCCTCACGCGACGATTTTGACGCTTGACGCGACGACGGGGCAAAACGCCCATGCGCAGGTTGAGGCCTTTTCCGGCATGATTCCGGTGACGGGACTTGTCGTCACAAAACTGGACGGTTCCGCTAAAGGGGGAGTGCTTGTCGCCCTGGCGGAGCGCTTTAAGCTGCCTATTTATGCCGTCGGCGTGGGCGAACAAGCCGATGATTTACAGGCCTTCGTTGCAGAGGATTTTGCGAAAGCCTTAGTCGGTGCTTAACGTTTAGGCCTGAAAATATAACGCTACGGAAGTGTTGCAGTCAGGGTAAATACCTGATAACAAAGCCGCTTCCTTCGGTGACCTCGTAGCTCAGCTGGTAGAGCATCTGACTTTTAATCAGGGGGTCGCGG
>CAZQOE010000036.1:0-2468 GCA_964594935.1 uncultured Rhodospirillaceae bacterium
AATGCATAGCCGTACTGCCCTTTCTCCCTAACAACACTCGCGACCTCACCATGAGGCAGTGTCGGGGATTTATACGCCGTTCAAAGGCCAATGTCAAGGAAAAATCACACAGTAAGACGGATATTTCTTTTATGAGGGATTTCAAGGGATTATTGATTATTTTGCAGGCAAATATCCTGCCTTCCTCCTTACAGGATGTGGGCATAATATGAACGCAGCTTCCATCCTTCGATGCCGGAAAACGTAAATAAGGAGTTTTGCAATGAACATCCTCATTATCGGCGGTGTCGCTGGCGGTGCGACGGCGGCATCCCGCATCCGTCGCAACAACGAAACCGCCAACATTATTATGGTCGAGCGCGGGCCCTATATCAGCTTTGCTAACTGCGGGCTGCCTTATCATATATCGGGCGTGATTGCCGAGCGCGAGAAGTTGCTCGTTACTTCAAAAGAGGCGTTTGAAAGCAAATACGCGATCGATGTGCGCATCGGCACCGAGGCAATCGCGATTGATCGCGTCGCGAAGACCGTGCGTTTGCGCGATTTGTCCGCCCGGCGCGACTACGACGAAGTGTACGACCGTCTTTTGCTTTCGCCCGGGGCTGAGCCTTTGCGGCCAAAACTGCCCGGTATCGACTCGAAGCGCGCATTCGTCTTGCGCAACATCCCTGATCTCGACCGCATTATGGCATATCTTGAAACAGAGAAGCCAAAAAAGGCCGTCGTCATCGGCGGAGGGTTTATCGGGATCGAAGTTGCCGAGAACCTTCATGATCGCGGCTTGTCCACCACAGTAGTTGAAGGTATGGATCAGGTGCTTGCGCCGCTGGATCCGGAAATGGCTTCTATCGTGCATGGCCATCTGCGCGAAAAAGACATCACGTTGCACCTTGGGGACAAACTTACGCGGCTTTCGGATAAAGACGATTGCACGGTTGTGAGCCTTGCCAGCGGCAAGGAGCTGGAGGCCGAGATAATAATCCTTGCGATAGGCGTTCGTCCGGACACTTCTTTGGCGCGCGCCGCCGGTTTGGAAATCGGATCAACCGGCGGGATCAAGGTAAACAAATATCTTCAAACGTCGGATCCATCGATTTACGCCGTCGGCGATGCCATAGAAGTTATTCATACAATAAGCGGGCAGGGGGTATTGATTCCGCTTGCCGGCCCTGCCCATCGTCAGGCACGGATTGCCGCCGAAAATATTGTTTTCGGCAACAGCCGTGTTTATCGCGGCACGCTGGGAACGGCTATTCTTAAAGTTTTTGATCTTGCCGTCGCCACGACAGGTTTGAACGAAAAACAATTGCGCGCTTCCGGCACCGATTTTCGCACAACCCTTATTCATAGCAATTCGCACGCGGGCTATTATCCTGGGGCTAAAAAACTGAGTTTGAAACTGTTATTCGCTTTGGACGGAAAAATACTGGGGGCGCAAGCCATCGGCGCGGACGGGGCAGACAAGCGCATTGACGTTATCGCGACCGCTATTCATGGCGGCATGACAGTAGACGATCTTTCCGAGCTGGAGTTGGCCTACGCGCCACCCTACGGATTGGCCAGAGATCCCGTCAATATCGCAGGTTATGCCGCCAGAAATATACTCAACGGCGCGCAGCAAGCGCCCTAAGAGGGATTTGGATTTAATCCCCGAGGTTTTTTGGTTTTCTTTTGTCGCAAAGTCGGCTGAATCCCGTTCGGATATTTTTTCATACGTGCATCCCAAACGTTTTGAATTTCATTAGGCGATAGATTTTTTTTGGCCATTTCCGCTTCAATAACGTTTCTGGGAAGGGGACCATTTTTCCCGCCTATGTAGATGAGCTTGTCGGAGTCGACGGTATATTTTGAATTATAATAATCCGGAGCGTCGGCGGTCATGCCGCAGGCAACATCTTTCTCGGGCGGATTATCGGTAGTGCCTCGGATGTCGAGAACCGCGCCGGTGCTTGCTAAACAAACGACATGCCGAATGTCGCCACTATTTGAAAAGACAAGATGAACTTGAGCCATAATTGTCCTCCATGAATGTATATGTCGGTTTCTTTTAACGGTACGCGAATTTATGGTAGCGCCGAGGGCATCGGGCGTAAAGGCGAATTACCGCGCGAAAGATTGGAAACCGTTGCGTAGTCGATAACGCTAAGGCGGGAAAGCGTCGAAAAGTACGGAGAGCCTGTAAACATTGACGTCATACGCTTCCGTTAACCATAAAGCTTTGTTGTCGGTGTCTTGGCGCTCTGTTATTCTTTGCGAGTAATTGCGAATATTTTCGGAGAGGATTTTTTTATGAAAACGGAAGATTTTCTTGACGGACACCTCGTTTTTTTTACCGGCGAAAGAAGAAATGGCGAGCATTATCTTGAGTTAGAAGATTCTTGCACCGAAGTTGTCGAAGTCTTTAAAAAGCCGGACGTTTTAACCCATCATATTAACGCGGAAAACGTCGGAACCGTCATGGGGCTTCT
>CAZQOE010000036.1:2478-6346 GCA_964594935.1 uncultured Rhodospirillaceae bacterium
AAGACCTGGAAAATTAAGATTAGATTATACCAATCCTTTTGAAGCTAGTCTTTATACAAATAAAACTGTAACAATATATTATGACAAAGAATTAGATGAGATAAGCAATATTAGAACAAAAAGTACCCCGCTACATTTTCTTTTAAATGATAACCAACGACCGAGAGGAAATCCTTCTTATTGATGGTGTCGTGTCTGCGATCTCAGGGGCTCTTGCCGAAACCGGCGACAGGAAAAAACTTATGAATTTTATCGATGGCCTGTACGCTATCGACGATGTCCGTTGTTCAAATTTACAAATGGAAGCGTTTGCCACGACCGGAATCATGGGCTGTTTGCTTAGCAACGATAGAGACGACTTCGTTCATCAAAGAGCAATGAATACCATCTTCGGGGAAAACTGTGATTTCTGCGGTTATGGAGTCGCAAGAGGATTCAGCGGCGAAGAGATTATATATCTTTTCAATGCGCCCTGCGTGAAAGATGCTTTTCTGAAAGTAAAGGCCGGATGCCCAGTAATGGATGGCATTTACAAACATGACGATCAGATCTCAATGCTGAAATCGCCCGCCATAGCCGATTTCTTCGTCAACGCCGGCCTTGGTGAAGATATTCTGGAACTTGTCGACGACAGGCCGCACGGGTTTTGGTCCGACGAAAAATACATTGTATGGAGCGACAAGGAGAGAACGGCCTTTTTCTCAAACAAGGAAATTGCCCAGAGTCTTGCCGCAGGCGCAGAGAAAAACGAAAAAATGGCCGAGAAGCTTTTCGAGGCGGTCAAAAACCTGCCGGATTCGGCTCAAGAGGAAATTTCAAAAGCTCTTGGCAACGAGCTTTTTGCCGCACTACGGGGCCCGCAGGCGATACGCAAGGAAGGCATTCCGGGACAAAGCGCACAGATCACGCAAGCCGCGAGAAACGACAGCGTAAAATAATTAACAAAGGCATGTATTGCCCTTACTTTGATTTTTTTGTTTTGGGCCGGTTTTTTTATAAAGGATAAAATTATGGCCAATTATTTTGCGTCCATTTATCCCTTTAATACGGAAGAAGACCTTAAACGCATCAGCGCCCGAATGGTTTTGTACACGATCCCCCGGAACTGGAAGGATCTGTCCGAAGGTGGCACTCTGCTAAGAGAAATCTATATGGGCAATCTTCTGGGCGCCGCCGCAGGAGAGTTTATCGAGCCCAGCAAGCATTACAGAAAGTCGCTGTGGGAATACCGCGAATTGGTGCAGACCTCCAATTGCGTGCGCTTGGGGGCCGAGCACTTTGCCCGCGGCGAGGCGCGGGGAGCCAAGGACGTTCCGGAATTTCGCGGCGGCAAACATTTGCCAAAGGACATCCAAGCCGCGTACGACATTGGACGCTATTTTAACGGATTCCTTGCCGTCGCGCGCGGCTTGCTGGTTTGTTCGGTACCGCTTGAAAGCGCCAACGTTAAACAGGCCTTTGCCGATTTTCCCGAAGAGTTTGGGCCAAGCCTTCGCGTCATTAAAAAGAACGAGAAAAGAATTTTGGGCGCTCTTGCACAGGTCGTCAACGACATCGAGAAAGAAAATATTTCCATCGACGTCGAGGACGCCTATGCCGTCATCAAGGAGATATTTCCCGGGATCGGGGAAAAATCGATAAAGTCGATGTTCGGCAAGTCGTTTCGCGCCGCGCGCATTGCCGAGAAACATTCCTAAATTTCGCCGGGCCCATTTTAGCGAGGTCGTCATGAGAAGAGATTTTTTGGATACTCTTCCACCCTTTGATACCGAAAAGGGCCTTGGTAAAATCAGTCAACAAACGCGCCTCTATATCGCGCCTCAAAATTGGTCCGACCTTGCGAAAGGGGCCAATCTGTTGAAGGGTATTTTTACGGATTGTTTTCTTGGCGCCGTTGGCGGAGCGGTCCTATATAAAGATAATTATTACAAACAGATGTTATGGGAAAACCGCGAGCTTATTCTTGTTACAAATTGCGTCAGGCTCGGGGCCGAGCATTTTGCGCGTCGCGAAGCGCGCGGCGTTGCCGACGTTCCGAAGTTCGACAACGGCGATTTGCTTAAAAATATTCGCGCCGCTCATGAGATTGGCAGCCGATTTAACGGCTTTACCGCTGCGGCCCGAAGCTTGCTGGTATCTACGCGGGCTCTTCAGAATGAAGATATTCAGATGGCTTTTAAAGCAGCCACCGAAGAATCTCTGTCGGGCATTTGCCTTATCCAAAAGAATGACGAGGAGGTTTTGCACACCCTTAAACATCTTGTTAGGGAAATTGTGCAACAGAAAGCCCCCGTCGATGTCGAAGACGCCGTCGCCATCGTCAACGACGCCCTTTTGGGAGTTGAAGCTCGCGCGGTCGAGCAAGCGGTTCGCGCCGCTTTTAAATCCGCCCATACGGGGCCAAGGTTTTAGCTGTACGCGACGTGCTTTTTCTGATTTTTGTTTTTTAGGGCCACTTTTTGGCTTCTCATTCGAAAACAGAGATTTTCCATATCTTTGATATATATTATCCATTCTTTTACTTCTTGAATGATGCCTTTCGCTATGCTGATAATGTGATATCAGGGTATTACAAAACTTTTTTGAGAGGAGAATGAATATGGATAAGTTCCCTTCGTTTGATATCTCTGCATCGACTCTAACCGTGCTGCAACAAAAGGAAGCTGCTTTGGAAAAGGCGGTTCGTCCGACAGATGTGGCGGCGCGTCTCCATAACCCCTCTCAATGCATCGTTGGCCAGGATAGCGGCTGTACGAGCCATCAGATGAGGTTGGAGAATACGTCTTATAAGATAAATACGTCATATAAAACGTATGAGGCAAACTAAGCGTTTTCTTTTATGGGAGGACAAGCATGGACAAGTTTTCTGCGTTCGATATTTCTGCGCTAAATCTGACAAAGCTGCAGGAAACAGAAGTTACTTTGGAGAAGGCCGTTCGTCCGACAACTATGGGGGCTCCAATCGCAAAGGCTGATTGTGGCACCTTTTGGGGCAATCCTGGCTGTGCGGATCATCAGGGCGGAGGCTGCATAACCGGCCAAGATAGCGGATGTACAAGCGGCCAAAGTCGGTGGTCGATTACATCATACAAGATAAACATGTCGTATAAGATTCAACCAAACTAATTATTTCTTTTTCGGGCGACGGCCAACCTTGTTTGGTCGTCGCCTGATTGCCCTTGATATTTTATGAGGGTCATATGGATGCCACAGTATCAAAGATACCAAGACGCCTGATGCTTACGTTGGTTATGACGGAGCATTGCAATCTTCAATGCACGTACTGTTATGAAAGAAAGAAAAAAGACAAAACCGTTCTTTTATTAGATCTGGCGCAAACGGCAATTAATGAAGCCTTTGCAAATCCTAATTTTGACGAACTGGAAATTAATTTTTTCGGCGGAGAACCTCTCGTCGCTTTCAAAACGATTACCGAAATTTGCGAATGGGCGTGGACTCGCGATTGGCCGAAGCCGTTCATGATGTTTGCAACGACCAACGGCACTTTGGTGCACGGAAAAATCAAAGAGTGGTTCGCAAAACACAGCAAGGGTTTTGTTCTTTCGCTGAGTTTGGACGGCACTCCCGAGATGCACAACATCAACCGGAGCAATTCGTACGACGATATCGATATCGGGTTTTTCAGGAAAACATGGCCATTCCAGACGTGCAAAACTACTTTTTCGAGGCAAACGCTGAATAGAATGGCGGAAGGACTGATTTACATCCATAAATTGGGATTTAAACCAAACGCTTGTCCTGCAGGGGGTATCGAATGGCAGCCCGAGGACTATGAAGTTTATGCGAGAGAAATGAAAAAGCTGGCTGATTTTTATTTGGGAAATCCGGAAATTATGCCTTGCACTCT
>CAZQOE010000036.1:6356-8193 GCA_964594935.1 uncultured Rhodospirillaceae bacterium
CGTGTCGCTCAATTTGCCGAGTATAAGGCGCGGACCGGCGAAAAAAAGGTCCCCAATTGCTGCGGCGCGGGCAAAAATATTTCGTGCATCGACCGGTGTGGCAATAAGTATCCCTGCCAAACATTTTTGCCGATGAGCGTTGGCAAGAAGTACGATCAAGACGCCACGGCAAAGCTATTGGCCACAGAAGATAATTACGCAGATCCAAAATGTGAAAGCTGCTGCTTGGTGTCTGAATGTCAAACCTGTTATGGCGCCAATTACGTCAGAACCGGATCGCCTTTTCATAGAAGCGTTCATGATTGCGTTTTTTCAAAAATAGGAGCGAAGGCAGCCGCCTATCTTATGTCGGACATGATTGCCAATCGCGACAAAGGATATTGTTTCTTAAAAGATAAAAGCGACGCCGACCTTCTCTATATGATTAAGGGGGTTAATATAATCAAAGATTTGATAACCCTTTAATTCTGGCATCTATTCAGCTGCATCGGTTCTCCAAGGGTCGAAATAATGAATTCGTCACAATGCGGAACGGGGATTTATTGTCAGATTCAAATATTCGTGGCACAGTAACCCCGTGACATATTTTTCACTATCCCTTGGAAGGAGAAGTATCATGAAACAATACACCGCAGAATTAATCGGAACGTTTTGGCTTGTGCTTGGCGGGTGCGGCAGCGCCGTTTTGTCCTCCGCTTTTCCTCAAGTCGGCATCGGACTTCTTGGCGTCGCCTTTGCGTTCGGCTTGGCCGTGCTTACGATGGCTTATGCCATAGGCCCCATCTCGGGCTGCCATCTTAATCCTGCCGTCACTATCGGCTTGTGGTTCAGCGGGCGGTTTCCCAAAGAAAAAGTTTTGCCGTATATCGGCGCTCAGGTCGTCGGGGGCATCATCGCCGCCGCCGTTCTTTATGTTATCGCGTCCAGCAAGGCGGGCTTTGACGTTACGTCCGGTTTTGCTTCGAACGGCTACGGCGAACATTCTCCCGGAGGCTATTCGATGACGGCGGGGTTCGTGATCGAGGTCGTGATGACCATGATGTTCATGATCATCATCCTTGGTGCGACATCCAAGCGCGCCGCTGCCGGGTTTGCGCCCATTGCCATTGGGCTTGGGCTTACCTTGGCTCTGCTTATCAGCATCCCCGTCACCAACGCGTCGCTTAATCCCGCCCGCAGCACGGCGGTCGCCTTGTTTCAGGGAGGGTGGGCGGTGTCGCAACTTTGGATGTTCTGGGTCGCGCCGATTTTGGGCGCGCTGATCGGATCGTACGTTTACAAGATCATCGCTGAAGATAACGAGTGATCGGACGATAGAAAGCGCCTCGCCGCTGCCCCAAGAAGAGGCTCGGTGGGGCGCGTTTATTTCAGTACAAACTTAACTATAATAAGCCTGAATAATATTGACGGGCCTATGCTCCCGATATATTGCTGGCTTGCAATGACAAGCGAACAAACCGTTAAAATGCCCTCCAACCGACGCTTCGGCTTTTTGTTTACCGCCGTTTTTACGGCGGTCGCGTCATGGATGTATTTTGACGGCGCGCTTTATGCGGCGTGGGCGTTCTTTGCGTTCGGGTGCCTGACGGGCGCTTTGGCCCATTTTTCTAATGCAGCCAGCCAATCCTGGCAGCGCTTGAATTGCAGCTTGCGTCCATCCCAGGCGCTCTTGTTGTCTTCCAGCTCTCCTTCGATCCAGGAGAGGTAATCCTGTGCACCTTTTTCCCAGCCTTGGGCGAGCTGCTGCAGTTGCTGCTGCTCATCGCTCTGCCACAGGGGCAACAGGGTGGCCAGCTGGGTGCTGCTCGATGCCGCGTCGGCCTGACTGCCGGGGAGC
>CAZQOE010000036.1:8203-12255 GCA_964594935.1 uncultured Rhodospirillaceae bacterium
ATTTTTCGCCCGATACGCTTGCTCCGTTCAACAAGGCTTGGTTTTTGTTGGGGCAGCTTTTGGGCAAGGTCGTCAGCCCGATTGTTTTGGGAATCATTTTCTTTGGAATATTGACCCCCGTCGGTTTTGTCGGGCGTTTAATGGGGCGCGACCCGTTGCGGCTTAAGCGCGGCGCGGCGGCGACCTATTGGGTTGATCGCGAAATGCCAAGTCCGGACGCGGCTTCGTTTAAAAACCAATTTTGAGGGCGAACATGGGGTCTTTTTTAAAAGAATTATTCGTTTTTTTGCGGACGCGGAAGAAGTTATGGCTTGCGCCGATCATTCTGGTGATGGTGATCCTCGGCGGCCTTTTGATCGCCGCGCAAGGGTCGGTCATAGCGCCGTTTATTTACACGCTCTTTTGATTTTTCGGGGTTCGGGACGATATGAGAATTCTCGGCATATCAGCTTACTACCATGACTCGGCAGCCTGTCTGGTTGTCGACGGGGAAATTATTGCCGCTGCGCAGGAAGAGCGTTTTTCGAGAAAAAAACACAATTCCGGTTTTCCGGCCAAGGCCATTGAGTTTTGCTTAGACCAAGGGGGGCTTTGCGCGGGCCATGTCGATTACGTCGTCTTTTACGACAAACCGTTTCCGAAATTCGAAAGGTTGTTTGAAACTTACCTCGCTTTCGCGCCAAGGGGATTCAAAAGTTTTGCGACGTCTTTGCCCGTGTGGATTAAAGACAAGTTGTTCCAGAAAAAGGTTATCGTCGACGCCCTGAAGGAAAACATGGGCGCCGAGGTCGATTGGGAAAAGCGCATTCTGTTTTCGGAACATCACCTCAGCCATGCGGCATCCGCATTTTTCCCGTCGCCTTTCGACGAAGCCGCCGTTTTGACGATGGACGGCGTCGGCGAATGGACGACGACGTCGCTGGCGCTTGGCAGGCAGAACGATTTGCAGGTTCTTAAAGAAATACATTTTCCTCATTCTCTCGGACTTTTGTATTCCGCGTTTACCTACTACACAGGCTTCAAGGTGAATTCGGGTGAATACAAGGTTATGGGACTTGCGCCGTACGGAGAACCGAGATTTGTCAATTTGATCAAAGACAACCTGATCGACATTAAAGCGGACGGTTCGTTCCATATGAATATGGACGCATTCGGCTATTGCACCGACCTTCGGATGACAAACAAGAAATTCGATCGCTTGTTCGGCGGGCCGCCGCGCAAATCCGAAAGCGCATTGACGCAGCGGGAAATGGATATTGCCGCTTCCATTCAGGCCATCACCGAAGAAATCGTCATCAAGCTTGCGCGTGGAATCAAAGCATCGACGGGGCAAAAGAATTTATGCCTTGCCGGAGGCGTCGCGCTCAATTGCGTCGCAAACGGAAAGCTGTTGCGCGAAGACATTTTCGACAAGATTTGGATTCAACCGGCGTCCGGCGACGCGGGCGGCGCTTTGGGCGCGGCGCTGGCCGTCCATCACATGATGTTGAAGCGACCGAGGACAGTTCAAACGCCGGACGGCATGAAAGGGGCCTATCTTGGCCCTGCGTTCAGCCAGACTGAAATTGAAACGAGATTAAAAGGGTCAGGGGCCGCGTTCACGGTCGTTTCCGACGATGAGCTGATAGAATTTACGGCGCAGGCGTTGGCCGAAGGCAAAGCGGTCGGTTGGCATCAAGGGCGGATGGAATTCGGCCCGCGCGCGCTTGGGTGCCGTTCAATTCTTGCCGACCCGCGATCGCCGACGGTGCAGAAGCAACTCAATCTTAAGGTCAAATTCAGGGAATCTTTCCGTCCCTTTGCTCCCAGCATTCTTCGGGAGGATTTGCCGGATTGGTTTCAGATGGACGTCGATAGCCCCTATATGCTGCTTGTGGCCGACGTGGCCCAAAGCAAGAAACGCCCCATGACGGATAAACAAAATAAGCTCTTTGGCATCGATAAACTGAATGTTCCGCGTTCCGACATACCCGCCGTGACGCATATCGATTATTCCGCGCGTGTACAAACGGTGCATAAAGAAACGAACCCGAAGTACCACCGGTTGATTTCGAGATTTAAAGAATTGACGGGCTGTCCCGTGTTGGTGAACACGTCCTTTAATGTTCGGGGCGAGCCCATTGTTTGCACGCCGGAAGACGCTTTTCGCTGTTTTATGGGAACAGAAATAGAAGTATTATCGATTGGAAATTGCATCGTTAAAAAAGAAAATCAGGATCCTTCTCTGCTTAAGGACTATAAAAATGCCTATGAGCTCGACTAATTTTAAAACGCGTTTCGGTTTATCGAAACCCTATGATTTTTCGGTCGCCGTTCCCTTTCTGATGAGCTTGGTGCTGCTCGCCGGTGTTTTGGCCGTGTTTGGGATTTTTTACGTCACTGACCATGTTTCGTTAGGCACGGAGCGATTTGCCTATTTTATTTATTTGATTTTGACGCTTGTCGCGGCGGCTTTTTTGTCGCGGCATGCGAAGATCAGTTATTTTCTTATTGCTGTCGCTTTTATTGAACTGGCGCTTGGTCTGACGACAAGTATTCTTGCAAAATACAACTATTCCTATACCGCTCTGCCGCGAAACGCCGCCATCGACAAACGGTTTGATTACCATTCGTTTCTTCAAGGCGTTCCCAAACCGAATTTTAATACGCAGAGCCAATGGGGCGAAATCCGGCATAATTCCCTTGGCCTTCGCGGCAAAGAGGTGACGGCGACAGATACGAGGAAGGTATTCGTTTACGGCGGATCATCGACCTACGACATAAGCGTGGGAGAGGGGGAGACGTGGGTCGAACAGGTCAACGCCCTTTTGGGGAACGACTATACGCTCGTTAATTTCGGCGTGCCCGGATACAGCACGGCCGAAAACATCATGCAGACGGCGTTTTACGGGGATATCGACGGCGCTTATCCGTCGTGCGCCGTTTATTACATCGGGTGGAACGACATTCATAATGCCCATATACCGAACCTTGACAGGGGCTATGCGGATTTTCACTTCCCGGGCCAAATAGGAACTTTGGAAGTTAGAAAAGTTCTTCGCATCGGCGGTTTTTCGCCGTTGTTTATCGTCGCATCAAGGACGCTTTCCAACTTTATCGAAACGGCGGCTTATCCGGTTAATCTGAGCGGATATATGCCGGTTTCTGGGTCGGTCTTAAGGCTGGAGAGCATATACCTTAGGAACATTCAGACACTTTCGGCCATTAACAGGGCCAGAAACGTTCGCACCGTGTTTGTCGCCCAGATCTATAACCGCGAGAAGCTAAAATCCAACAACACAAGCGGCTGGTTTCCGATGGTCGAGGAAAAAGACACCGGAATTCTTCAGGACAGGTTTAACGTCATTCTCGGGCAAAAGGCTGCGGAGATGCATGACGGTTTCATCGACGCCGGTACAGACAATTTTCAACCTGACGATTTTACAGACGATATGCATTTTAACGCTCAAGGTGCGAAAAAATTCGCCGCTCTCGTGTCCAAAAATCTGAAACGGTCTTGCGGATTTCCCAATTAGAAAAAACACGCTGCAAGAACGGGCATGGCCTCAGTTTATGACTGTCAAAGCACCACATTTCTTACACGTGCACATATATCCGCATAGTTTATCGAGTCTATGGTCCGGTATATACACTTTCAAAAAATGTCTTATATACCTCATTGTTTTTCATGACCACTTTAACCTGAACGTCTTCCGAAATAACACCTTTCCAGCGCACAGGATGAATAACGTAGAATATCGTGCAAAACCCTTGGGAAATAATTTCTGGAGGTAAGGAGCCAAACCTAACTGTTTCAGTCTTACCGTCGCCATCGGAAGATTGGCATAATTCACTTAGGCTGCGTATCTCTGGTTCTTCCTTATTGGCATCTAATAGACCGTGTCGGCGAAATTCGGCATCAACTTCGGCCATATTCATGCCTGAATGAAGCGATATTTTTAATTCGTCAATAATCGCAATTTTTTAGCGTTTCCGCCGGAGGGTGTAAAAGCTTCACCAAATACCCCAAATAAGGCAGCTAACAACAATCCATATCCAAGGACTGCTATAGC
>CAZQOE010000037.1:0-11615 GCA_964594935.1 uncultured Rhodospirillaceae bacterium
CCCGGCAACCCACCGGGTAGTTCTGCCACATTAAGCGTAAAGGAACGCTTAACCCACGGAGCGGGCGGCGGATTCCACGGCCCTGTATACCCTTCCGGAGGGGGGGGAAGGGGATCGTCTTGAGCCCGGCCAATCGATCCGGGCCAATTCTGTAGTAGATAACGGTTTGTTATTTCATCAATATTTTTCAAAGACTCGGATCCGCGCTTCTCGAGCGGCGGTAACGGTATGGCTTGGCTTGCCGATGTGCCTGATTCATTAACGTTTGATCCCTTTGGGGGAGCCGTGAACCCTTTTTCCCTCTGCCAAGTCAGGCTTATGGACGAACCGTTACATGTCATGGTTGACATCGTCCATCCCGCCATTGCGGCCGGAATAAGCGATAATCCATCATGGCAAGCTTTGATGACGGCTTGAGCGGGGGGCGCCTCTTCCCAATACTTTATGTATTTGGGCTCAGGCGGTGGCTGCCCTTGACCAAACGAGGGCAAAGCAGCAGCCTGCTGGGCGCGTGCAAGGGCTTCCTGCTGAAGTTGGGCTTCTTCGTCGGCTTTTTTCTGCATGTACCAGACGATGCCCAGAACCAAAATAAAAAACACACCCGCACCGATGAGCGCAAACTTGACCACCGGAGAAAGGGCAACTTGTTGCAGTTGAATATCTGCCCGATCATTCAGCAGCAATGTCAGGGGTATCGTATCAGCACCAGGAATCGACCACGCTTCGGGCGCGTAGGTTGCTTGAAGACCGCCAAAACCTATTTCCTGTATCAGGCGATCTCGCGCCTCCGATTCTTCCTTAAAAAAGAGATCACCATCGGGAACGATCAGGTCGTCACGGACAATAACGAGCGCAATCCCCTCGTTAAGACGGAAAGCCCCCGCCCAAGACCCCGGAATCTGCTCGGCAAGGCACGCGGCCAGAACGGGCATTCCCGCTTCCTGTCCCTCTTCTTTAGAGCACAAGCCAAACTGGGGAACGCGTCCGTCTTTATTCCCTGCACGGACAACATAAAAATCAGCCTGCTGGCCCGGCTGTTCCGCCGCTTCTTTGGCAATCTGGGCCACACGCCCTTTGCCGGGACTGTTTTCCCAATAAAGACCTACAGCATAACGATGGCGGCCAACGGATACGACACCGGAGGCCATCAGCTGCGCTCCTCGTCCGAGGAAACGTCCATGACCTGAGGCGTCAGCGCCATAAACATCATGAGGCGATCTTCATTGCCGGATGTGCCGCCGCCAAGAAGGAAATTATCAGGAGATCCGATGCCCTGTTTGTTTTGCTTGGTCGTTTCCTGATCGACTCCCCCGATCACCAAGGTCTGTCCGCTGCGCAGCATGGACTGTTGCACAAAAATACGGTTGTCAGTCACCGGCAAGGTAACGGTGTTTCCGCTAAAGTCTGCCGTATCCATCGAGCTAAGACCGATCAAGCTTAGCGAATACTGAAGTAAAATTCTGCCATCATCCAGCAAACGCGGCGTCAACTGGAGGGAAAACCCCTCACGAACCGTCCCGATAACCGGAACATAGGTGGTTAGTGTCGAACTTGTCGCCGTCGTACTTTGAGTGACTGATTGCACATAAGCCGTGTCCGTTCCGACGCGGCGAGAGACCGGACGATTGTTAAGCGTCGTCATGGAAAACTGGGCGACTTGAGAGGTATTGCCGACCGCCGAGAGCGCTTTGAAAACTTCATTTGACGATCTCGGGTTGCCGTTGCTTTTGAGGATCGCGACGTTGAAGGTTCCTAAACTGCCGCTTAATGCCGAATTGAGAACTCCGGGCGCGCCGGCACCAACAATTTTGAGTCCAGCCGCCGATCCCGTCAGATGGCTAAGGAACCCTTTAAAGGCCATACTGAAGTCTTCGCTCTTCCCGAGATTAACCGTATAAATCTGAACGCTGATCGCAATTTGCCGCGAAAGCCTTTTGTTTTCTTTGCCAATGTAATCGGCAACCGTCGACATGACATCCGGCGTGGTCGTTACTGTTATTGTTCCCATGGAGGGAGAAATGACAACGGACCCTTGTCCACTAATCATTTCTTTCAAAGCCGCCGATAATTCGTCCCAATACTTAAGCGACATCGTCGTTTTTGAATTCTGGGTTAATGTATTTGTTGACGTCGAGGATGTACCAGAAGAGCCGCTACTACTGCTGCCGCTTGAAGTGTTGGTGTCGTCCTGCATGCCTTCGTTGATTTCCTGAGTCCCCGGCATTGCCTCGACAACAAAAACGCGCGTTTCATAGCGTAAGATGGAAATAGCAGATCCGTCAAACCGCCACGTCACGCCGAAAAAAGCCCCCAAACGATCAAGAAGACCCGAAAGCGGCCCTTCGTACGAAACCGGCATTTCCTGATCCGAAGACCCGGACGAAGACGATCCTCCTTTGGCCGGAAGCGACAGCGACGAAAGGCGGATCGGAATGCCCGTCTGGGCGCTGACGGCGCCAGCAATATCGTTGAGGGACATGGGCTCGGACGAAACCAAAGTCACGCCGCGGGATTCTTCGTAACGCGGAGGAAGAGGCATTCCCCGATGCATTCTGACGGCAACATTGCCGCCCCAGATTTTATCCGTAACAGTCAGGGGATTATAATTGACGGGGTTGGAAACTTTTTTTGCGGCATCGGATAGTTGCTGCGTCTCGTCGGCGCGTTGAGCTATGGTTTTTTGCATCTTCTCGTTAAAATCACAGCCTCCGATAGCAAAGCAAAGGCTTGCCACACAGGCATAAACAGCCCACCGCGTGAAAGCACCTTTGGTTTGAACCCCATCTATCCGTGCCATCTGCTTCTCCGTTAATTCGAATAGCTGTTGCCGCGTACTTGAATCACAAGCACTCTTTGCCTTGCCGAAGAATTTGCATGCAATTCGCCGATCGGCTGCGGGCGCGCGCCATCAAACCCGGCAAGAAGATTGCGAACCGCGTCTTCAAATCCGCCTCTGAAATGCGCCGAGGCTTCAATCGGATAATCGTATTCGGCAAGCCATTTCAATTCGACGCCCGCACGGCTGCACCAATTTGTCAGAACCTTATGCAGGGTGTCACCGCGGTCGGCCGTCCACCCATCGGCAGACGTTATGTTGGCCATCGGTGACGGCGTGGGAGCCGAATAAACCATGGCCTTGGGCGCTGCTGCGGGCGCAACTGTCTGTTTTCTTTCGACCGCAGGGGCGGGAATATCAGCACGGCTTATGGTCACAACTGTTCCCTGCCTATGATCGGTCAGCCCGACCGAAGCAAGCATGGTCTTAAGCGTTTCTTCCCAAGGTTTGCCGCCCTTATAGGAAACCAGCGTATCAATATCGATTCCCTGATCGATCGAGAAGCTGTAGCCCGAAGGCAGAAGTTGACGCAACGCGAGCGCCAACGGTACTTGCGTGGCAAATCCCTGAACGGGCGCCCCTATAGACCTTTCTGAAGAAGCCGGCGCCGTGATGGTCGCTGTTGAAAGATCAATTTTTGATGATTCTACGGGCGTTTCTGCCGCTTTTTTGCGCGATTCCGCGCTGCCCGAGATCACGAGAGGCGATACGGCTTCCGGACCATTGTAAGTGGTCGTCGGGGCGAGATTATACGACTCCATCGCAGGCGGGTTAGTGGTTGCGCCTTCATTTGGGGCAACCCATTGAAATCCGGCGTGTGCTGGAGCCGCCCAAAAGGCGAGGCATAAAGCGAATGTTATAGCGCCAGAAGAAAGGGGAAGGATTTTATTCGGCATGGTCGACGGCCCTTTGTCTTAAAACCCGAAGGGTGATTCGCAAATACTATAGGGAGAAGCGCATCAGGGCAACATAGGAATTGTACAAACGCCTTCTTTTGCCTCAACAAAAGGCCTTTCGAAACTCAACAAAAAGAACGGAAAGTTCTGGACAAACGCAGACGCAGAAATCAGACTCACGATCACCCGTATCGCTTTCGCAACGAACGATCAAGTCCGCGTCGATACGTTGGATATCGAACCTAAAGGATTCCAATTGAAAAGTTTTTTCTTCAACTTTCCGCGTTACAACCGAGCAAAAATATGAAAAGAATCGGCCTGATCTCCTGCGCTTTCGTCGTTTTTGCCGCTTTGTTTATCCTCCTACCCGTGGCAGAAGCGCAACAGCCCGCGCCAATAGTTCCTGCCGCCGAGGCCGCCAAGCCGGCGGCGCCCGCGTCCGTCCTTCCCGCCCCTCTTGTTCCGGCCGCATCGCAGTTAGAGAAAACAATCCAGACTTTGGTGGGTCCCGCGCCCGCCGCGCCACAACCCGAGGGCGGTAACGACGATGCCTCCGAGCAGATCACGGATACCTTTGCCACGAATCTTCTCAATACGCTCGCGAAAGCCGTCGATGAATTGAAGATCAACACGACGACGCTTGGGGTTCCGGCCGTGGCGTTGTCCGATTTGAATGACTGGCTTGATCTTCAGACGAAAGATTCGCGTCGCGCGATTTTGTGGAATTCTTTGGGAAAAGATTTCATTACCATCATCGTTCCATCCGCCCTTATCGGCGTGGCCCTCTTTTTCTTTTTTGTTCCTTTGCGCCGCACGCTGAAGCGCCGAAAACAGACGTTGCCTGAACAAGTAGGCTTGCTTATTGGCTTGTTTCTTCTGCGTCTTGTCCCTGTTTTGGCTTTTTTGGGCGTGGCCTTGCTTCTGCTTGAGCAGAATGAAGTGCGCCGCGTTCAGCGTTTTGTCATTTTGAATCTCATTTATGCACTTTCGTTAAGCTATGCTATCCGGCAAATTTTGCGTGGGCTTTTTTCTCCCTCGACCTCTTATCTGCGGGTTTTGCCGCTGTCCACGCCGCAAGCCATTTCGGCCTGTCGGTGGTTGAGCTCTTTCGGTTTTGCTATCGTTTACGGATATTTTCTGATCGACGTGGCAACGGCGTTGCGCGTACCACCAAGTTTTGTTCTCGTTTTTCAAAATTTCTTCGCCATCTTCCTGACGGCTCTTGCGATCGTCGCGATTTTCCGGATGCGGCCTTTCGTTACCGGAATTCTGAAGGGCTCGATCGAAGAAGACTCGACGAGCTTCGTCCATGCGTTGCGCTTATGGTTGGCGCATCGTTGGTACGGGCTTGCCATCATTTATCTAATTTTCAGTCTTGGCGTCATTCTTGTCGATATCGACAACAGTTTTGCCCTTATTTTGCGCGGAACGATATTAAGCGTTGTTATCCTTGTCGCCGCACGGTTGGGTTTTATCGGCATCGAAAAATGGAAAGACTCCCATGTTGGATCTTCCTCTCCTCTGCTCCATCGGCAGTTTCTGGCTTTTCTTCTGCGCCCCGTTTTGTGGATAGCGTCCGCGGCGGGCATCGCGGCGACGTGGGGGCTTAATGTCAGGGGCCTTATCGCGACGCCTTCGGGACAGCGGATCTGGGGCGCTTTTCTTTCGATTGCGCTGACACTTTTAATTCTGACTTCTTTTTACGAGCTTATCCATGGCGCCATCGACCGGCATTTGGGCCGACGCGACAAAGAGGGAAAGGCTTTTCTCGCCTCGGCACGGGCAAGGACTCTTTTGCCCATGGTGCGGGCTTCTATTTTTGTCCTTCTTTGCGCTATCGCTATTCTCACCAGTCTTTCGGCCATCGGCGTTAACATCGCACCGCTTCTTGCCGGTGCGGGCGTCGTTGGCGTCGCCATCGGTTTTGGATCTCAAACGCTTGTTAAGGATTTCCTGACCGGCCTATTCATCGTCGCCGAGAACGCCATAGCCGTCGGTGACAGCGTGAAAATCGACAGCTTTAACGGCACCGTCGAAGCTTTGAGTATTCGCACAATCCGTCTGCGTGACGTTGACGGCGCTTTGCATATCCTTCCCTTTAGCGAAGTAACAAAAATTTCAAACATGTCACGGGGCTTCGCTTATGCGCTGGTCGATATCGGCATTTCTTATGACAGCGATATCGATCATGTTATGGGGGTTTTGCGAAAAATCGGCGGCAGCCTTCAAGAGGATCCTGTTTTCAAGCGAGTCATTTTGGAGCCCATCGAGGTTTTAGGTGTTGAGAGCTTCGACCCTTCGTCGATTACCATCCGGGCGCGGATGCGCACGCGGCCCGGGAAACAGGGCGATGTGCGGCGCCAGCTTCTGCTCCGCATCAAGCAGGGTTTTGATAAAGAGCATATTGAAATCCCGTTCCCGACCGTCCTACAAATTTCAAAAAACGGGGTTAAATAATCCTCAAATTTCTTGTGCGTCGCACGCGCTTAGGTGCGTTCGTATGAGTTTTTTCTTTACCATGATTTGTTTATAATCGTCTGAAAAACAACGATATTTTTGATTATTTATCTTTTTTTATCCCCGTTGTTAATAAAGCTTACCATTAATTAAAACCTGTGTTACAGTATGCTTAACAAAAACAAGAGCCTTCCTAACAGTTACGGGGCAAAACTATGCGTGTTCTGCTTGTCGAAGACGATACTTCTGTTGCTAAAAGCATCGAGCTTATGCTTCAAGCCGAGGGGTTTATCGTCGACACGACCGATTTGGGCGAAGATGGTTTAGAAATCGGGAAGATTTACGATTACGATATTATCATTCTCGATCTGATGTTGCCCGATATCGACGGTTATGAAGTTTTGCGCCGTCTGCGCGCGGCTCGCGTGACCACGCCGATCCTCATCCTCTCCGGACTTTCAGAACTCGACAACAAGATCAAGGGATTGGGCTTCGGCGCCGACGATTATCTGACCAAGCCTTTCGACCGCCGCGAACTGGTTGCCCGCATTCACGCCATCATCCGCCGCAGCAAGGGACATTCCGACAGCGTCATCCGCACCGGCAAGCTGGTCGTCAATCTGGACACGCGCACGGTCGATGTCGATGGAACGCCGTTGCACCTGACCGGCAAGGAATATGGAATTCTCGAACTGCTTTCGTTGCGCAAGGGAACGACCTTGACCAAGGAAATGTTCCTGAACCACCTATACGGCGGCATGGACGAACCGGAACTCAAGATCATCGACGTGTTCGTGTGCAAACTGCGCAAGAAGCTTGCGACTGCGGCGGGCGGCGACAACTACATCGAAACGGTGTGGGGACGCGGCTACGTTCTGCGCGATCCTCAAGGCGAAGCTGCGGCAGTACCGCATGCGGCAGCCGCCAATAAGGCTTAACGCTTAGTCTTTGGCTTTTATTCCCTGAACCGTTTCTTTTTCGGCGATGCGCTTGTTCATCTCTTCGCGCTCGGCCGCCGAAAGAAGGACGCTTGCCGACTTTAACTGGCCGCAGGCCGCCATAATGTCTCGGCCTCTAGGCTTGCGGATGGGGCTTGCATAGCCGACCGAATTAATGAAATCGCCGAATTTCTGGATCGTGCTCCAATCCGAGCATTCATACGGGGATCCCGGCCACGGATTAAAGGGTATCAGGTTTATTTTTGCCGGAATTCCCCGCAAAAGATGCGCCAGTTGCCGTGCATCCGCCATGCTGTCGTTGACCCCTTTCAGCATAACATATTCAAATGTAATGCGGCGCGCGTTGCTGGCCGCCGGATAGTCGCGGCACGCTTGCAGCAAGTCGGCAATCGGGTATTTGCGGTTGATTGGCACAAGTTCGTCGCGCAAAGCGTCCGTAACCGCGTGCAGGCTGATGGCGAGATTAACGCCCAGTTCCGCGCCGCAGCGCTTGATCATCGGCACAACGCCGCATGTCGATAGCGTAATCCGGCGTCGCCCGATGGCGATGCCTTCGGCATGCATGATGATGCGCAACGCCTTGGCGACGTTTTCGTAATTATAAAGCGGCTCGCCCATGCCCATCATGACGATGTTCGTCAGTTCGCGCGACGGATCTCCGAGTTCGTCAAAACTTTTGCTTTCTCCTCTTTGGACAATGCCCTGGGCGCCTGACGGCTCGGGCCATTCCTTAAGATAATCGCGGGCCAGCATCACCTGCCCCACGATTTCGGACGCCGTCAGATTGCGCACCAGCCGTTGCGTTCCCGTATGGCAAAAGCGGCACGTCATAACGCAACCTATTTGGCTCGACACGCACAATGCGCCACGATCTTCTTCGGGAATGTGGACGCATTCGACTTCGTTGCCGTCCCGCATTTTCAAAAGCCACTTTTGCGTGCCGTCTTCGGATTTCTGGTAAAGCGACACTGACGGACGTTCGAGGGTAAAACAGCCCGCCAACATCTCGCGGATCGGCTTGGCCAATGTCGTCATCGACGCAAAGTCGCGCACGCCCAAATTATAAATCGCGGCCCATACCTGCTTGGCGCGGAACTTTTCCAGTCCCTGCGCCACAAGTGCTGCCGTTATTTCCTCGAAATCGAGGCCGATCAGGCTTTTTTTCTGGTTCTCTGCCATGCTGCTTGCCGGATTTCCAGGCGCCGTTTTACGTTCTTTTTCCGGAAACGGGGTCTAAACTATATCGCGCATCCATACGCGCGATTTGCTTGTCGATATAGCTGTTGATCATGCCTACTTTATTTTCGCGAATCAAGGCGCGCACGGGGTCTCCATTGTTGTTTTCCTCGGTGAAAACGTAGCGCAAGTAAGGACCCGCCGACGTCAAAGTCTGGTGCCACGCGGCCGTAAGCCCTTGCGCCAACATGTAAGACGCGGCACCGCCGACGCATTGATCGGCCAGATGCAAAAGACCCATGATGCTTTCTTCGACCGAGCCTGCGTGAATCGTCGTTAAAACCAGATGCCCTGTCGTCGCAGCGCGGAGAATCTGCTCGGCCGCACGAGGGCTGCGCACCTCGCCCACCAACAGGTAACGCGGCGTCCACCGCAAAGCCCGTTTCAAGGGTGTCGCCCAATCTTCGTCCTTATCGACCTCGACCTGATAGCAATAGCCGTATTCGCCTACAGGTCCATCGAGCGAATATTCAACAGGGTCTTCAACCGTGATTCCGACGCCGCCGAGGCGTTTCAAATAATCCGCTAAAAGCGAAAAGTTCATCGTCGTTTTGCCGTGGCCTGTCGGCCCCGATATCAAAATCAGTCCGTCGCGCTGGCCGAAGCGGCGCAAATGCGTAACGAGCTGTGGCGCGACAGAAAGTTCTTCGAGTTCCGGCACGCGGGCGTTGATGCGACGGAGAATAACCCATCCCTGCTCGTTTGCGAGCTTCTGGTAGGACTGGCGAAAGCGCATCCCGTCGTATTCGAACGAGGCGTCGGCGTTTTCCATGTCCCTGACGAGTTTATCCGCGATGACTTTCGCTTCAGCCGCATACATTTCGGGCAATACGCGGCTCCAGTTGTTCGAGTAATCGCGGCCCGGTGTGCGATAGCGCGCCATGCCTTTGCCGCCGTCGTCGATGCGAACGTACAAATCCATGAAGGGCAGATCGCGAAGCCTGGTGCCGGTCGGAGCTTCCCCCTGAAGGTTTAAGATGGTCATCCCTTTTTACCTCCGCCTTGGGGGGTCATCTGGGCCGTCGGATTCTGCAGGCGCGCCGCCGTGCGATCGACATAGGTTGCCATCATGCCTATCTTGGATTCGCGGATGAGCGACCGCACGGGATCTCCCGGATTGTTTTCTTCCGTGAACAAATATCTGAGGATGGGCTTTGAATCCGTGAGCGTCTGGTTGACAAGTGCCGTCAGCCCCGCCGCCAACATGTTGTACACGCCGGATCCCATCGATTGCTCGGCAAGGAAAATGATGCCCATAAGCGCTTCTTCCATCGTCCCCGAGTGGACGGTCGTGATGACCAAATGCCCCGTCGACGCAGCACGCAATAATTGTTCGGCTGCTTTTGGCGTGCGAATTTCGCCGACAAAAATATAGCGAGGAGACCAGCGCAATGTTCGTTTTAAAGATGCCGCCCAGTCCTCTTCTTCCATGACTTCGATTTGAAAACATTGCCCGCTTGTCCCATGGCGACCGGACATCACGAACTCACAGGGGTCTTCAATCGTAACCGCCGTTCCGCCATAGGTTTTCAGATAATAGCTGAGAAGCGAGACTGCCGTCGTGGTCTTGCCGTGTCCCGTCGCGCCGGAAATAACGATCAGCCCGTCGCGTTTCCCAAGGCCTTTCATGTGATTAACGATGACCGACGGCAGATTAAGTTTATCGATGTTAGGAAGTTCAGTATCGATGCGCCGCGCGCATACCCAATGGGTGCCGTCCGACACCTGTTGCCGCGCGAGACGGCATCGTACGTCGTCGAATGTTATCGCTCCGTCGTTGCGATCCTGCAGTTTAAGGGTCACCGCGTCCACGAAGCGATCGATGGTTTCCTGATACTCCGCAGGCACAATCTGGCTTATGATGCTTTGCGTTCTTTCTTTCGCGCGGAAATAGGATTGTTCCGGTTTGTCGAGGCAGACGTAAAGGTCGATGAACGGCAGGTTGCCAAGAGGAATCGGCATCTTGTTTTCTCCCAATTATTTCCGGGCAAAGACTTAAGGCGCTTTTATCACGAAATCGTCCGCCAGAGGAGGGGCGAGGAAGGGGTAAACGGTATTAATTTCTGCCCGTCTCCGGTTAAAATCGGCTTAATTTCTTCCGGAGAGCCTTTCTTGAGCGTCACTTGCGCTTTGTTGACGGGAAGTCCGTAAAACGCGGCCATGTTGCGGCTGGAGAATGTTTCCAGATTTTCAAGTTTTCCCGCAGCCTCAAATGCTTGCGCATAGAGCGCCAAAGCGTTGGATGCCGTAAAACAGCCCGCACAGCCGCAGGCGTTTTCTTTCGTCGTATCGGCATGCGGAGCCGAATCCGTGCCCAAAAAGAACATCTTTTCTCCCGACGTCGCGGCCCTGAGAATCGCCTGCCTGTGCTTTTCACGCTTGGCGACCGGTAAACAGTAGTTATGCGGGCGCAGGCCACCGACAAAAAGGGCGTTGCGATTGATGTGCAGATGGTGCGCCGTGATGGTCGCGGCAAGGCGGCCTTTTTTTCCTTCTTCGGCGACGCATGAGGCAGCTTCCTCGGTCGTGATGTGTTCAAGAACGATTTTGAGCTCCGGAAAATCGCGGCGCAACGGTTTGAGAATGCGGTCGATAAAAACGGCCTCGCGGTCGAAAATATCCACGTCCGGATCCGTCACCTCGCCGTGAATCAGAAGTGGCATACCGATACGCTGCATACGTTCCAGAACCTTATAGATGTTTTTGACGTCCGTAACGCCTCGTTCGGCGTTTGTCGTCGCGTTGGCGGGATAGAGTTTTGCCGCCATAACCGTTTTTTGGTTAAACCCCTGCTCCAGATCATCCGGGTCTGTCGTGTCCGTCAGATAAAGCGTCATGAGCGGCGTAAAATCCGCTCCTGCGGGCAATAGCTTGAGGATTTCATCCCGATACGCCTTGGCGCGCACGGATGTGGTCACGGGGTCGCGCAGATTGGGCATGACGATGGCGCGGGCGAAAACCTTCGCCGTCAACGGCAGCACGGCGGGCAAAACCGCACCTTCGCGCAGATGCACGTGCCCTTCGTCGGGGCGGATGAGAGAGAGGCTATCCATCATGCCGCCAAGCTACATTCACCTCGCACGCTTTGCAATTATGCAATTTGCGGCCCTTCCGGCTCGGACGTCAACGTTAGCTTGCCTTGGCATGCGGCCCGATTAACGCCGCTGATGACGGCAAGAATGGACGCGGTGACAAAATTAGCGTGGATACCTACGCCGTAACAAGCCCCCG
>CAZQOE010000038.1:0-5968 GCA_964594935.1 uncultured Rhodospirillaceae bacterium
TTATGGAAAACAGACGATGGTTCTGCTCGGGTTATGCGTCGTTGCCTATCTTGCGGGCATGGGGATTGGGATTTTCCAAACAGGGGTCGAACAGCATTGGTGGCAGAGCGTTTCCGGTTGCGAGGCGTCTGCAATTTTAGGTTCGTCGCCCGAAGAAATTCGCCAAGCCCTTCTTCAAACCGAAGAAGTGCCTTGCGACGTCATCAGTTGGACGTTCTTCGGTTTTTCTCTCGCCAATTTGAATATTCCGATCTCGTTTGCTTTAGCCTTCTTCGTCGGTCTGGCGCTGGTGAAAAACTTTCCTTGCCCCTGCAAGAAGTGCCGATAGACCTCAAAATCGCTTAAAAAGAGTCAACAGAATCAGCCAAATGCCGACTTGGCATAGCGCTTGCTGATACCCGTCCGAGATTATTCTTCCTGCCCATAAGGGGCGGAACTAACTGACGGAGTATCACAATGTCTCTTTTCGCAGCTCTTAACGTCGCCGTTTCCGGTCTGAACGGGCAATCGCAATGCATCGGCAATATCGCCGACAATCTGTCAAACGCCCAGACGACGGGCTATAAAAGCATCGGCACGACCTTTTCAGACCTTGTGACCGCGTCAAGCGCAACGTTCAACAGCCCAGGCGGCGTCAAAGCGACCCCGAATTACCAGAACGACGTTCAAGGCAACATCTCGACGACGCAAACGATGACCAATTTGGCTATTTCCGGCCAAGGGTTTTTTACCGTCACGACGGCAACGCAGGATACAACCGGGCAGACCGTGTTTACGGGCGCGAACGCCTACACCCGCGCCGGAGATTTTACGTTGAACAGGGAAGGATACATGGTCAACAGCGCCGGGTACTATCTACAAGGCTATACAATCACCGGTACTGCCGTTGATACGTCTTCAGTTGAGCCTATTCAAATATCCGCGCTGCTCGATAATCCTGAAGCGACAACAACGGTTACGTACGTTGGCAATCTTCCCGCCAGCGCGACGGATTACACGTCGACTGCATCAACCATTGATGTGTACGACGCCTTGGGAAGCACGCATCAAACGAGTATTACTTGGGAAACAACGGCAACGACAAACGTTTGGAGAGCGACTATCACCGTCGATGCCGGCGGCGGCATTGTTTCTCCCGATACCTATAATTACATTGCTACCTTCGATGTGGCGTTTAACAGCAATTCTCCCGCCGGTACTATTGATACTATTACGGGCATTTCTTCCGGCTATTATCTTTCTACGGACTCCACGCACACTCTGACCACAGATTTGGGCATCCCTGCCGTCAGCGCTAACGTGACCGGCGAAACCGCCACGGTATATCTTGGCGACGTCGATAGCGGTACGACGGGAAACCTGATTTTCCCCGGCGCGGGATCGCAGACCATCGGCTTTAATCTCGGAGATTACGACGTGGCGACGGGGCTAACCCAATACGCCAACGCGAACTCGACCGTTTCAGTGTCATCGATTTCCCAAGACGGCCTGGGCGAAGGCTCTTATAGCAGCATCGGCATCGATAAGGACGGTATCGTTTCGATCAATTATACCAACGGCAGCACGCGCAGAATTTATCAGATACCGGTTTCGACATTCAATTCGCCGGACAACTTGCAGCGCGCATCGGGCGGCGTTTACACCGCGACCATCGCTTCCGGGCCCGCGAACTTGTGTCTGGCCGGAACCAACGGCGCCGGAACGATTGCCAGCGGATCTCTTGAGGCTTCGACCGTCGATATCGCGAGCGAGTTTACGACGATGATCCAATCGCAGCAGGTCTACTCGGCCAACGCAAAAGTGGTGTCGTCCGTCAACAGCATGTTGAATACGATTATTCAGGTTGTTCAGTAATTTTTGCTGTAGCGAGGTCGCTTTTCTTCGGGTGACCTCGCTGTAAACACGAGGGGTTTCTTATGTCGCTGTCCGGCGCTCTTACAGTCGCCCTTTCCGGGATGCAGACAAGCTCTACGGCTGTGCAAACCATATCCGGGAACGTTTCGAACGCACAAACGGAAGGGTTTACCCAAAAAAGCATCACTTTGGCTCCTGTCACCGAAGGGTCGTCGTTGGGCGGCGTCGCGATCAGCGGTTATACCCGCGTGACCAACAACGTTCTTTACACCACGCTTAATAACGCGACGTCGAACGCCTCCTATCTTGGCACTCAAAACAACTATCTTAATCAGGTTCAATCGATTTTAAACTCGACCGGCAATCCTCCCGCTCTTTCGGGAAACCTGAGCGATTTTCAGGCTGCCTGGACGCAATATGCCGCCAATCCCAGCGAATCGACGCTTGAAAAAAACATTATTTCTACGGGACAAGCTCTTGCGAACACCATCAGCAACATTGCTTCGCAGACCGTGATTTTGGAAGTTAACGTCAAAAACGATCTGTCGACGACGGTGGACTCCCTCAACTCCGCTCTTGAGAGAATTCAAGAACTGAACGTTCAAATTACTTCGGCCCTTTCCAATAACCAGCCTGCGGTCAATTTGGAGGATCAACGCGATACGGCCATCAGCTTGATCGCGAAGTATACGAACGTCACCGTTATGCAGCGCGACAACGGGCAAATTGCCCTTTATACCCCTAATGGTACGGCTCTTCTCGACGGACAAGCCCAAAGATTTAGCGTCGGCCCGGAAGGCAACACCGTTGTCAATGCGGCCGGATCGGACGTGACGGGTTCGTTGGCGGGAGGTTCGTTGCAGGCTCAAACGGATTTTCTTGCTTCGACGGCAACGACAGCCAATGGCGTAGGCGTCATCGTGAAGCTGGAGTCTCAGTTACAGAACTTCGCCAATATGTTTATTGCAACGACGCCAGACGGGAACAGTTTTGCCGACGTTTATGATGTGGCTGCGACAGAAGCCGGCGAACAAGCTTCTGGTTTTTTTACATCTAGCATTGATTTTAACGGATTGCCGGATCTGACCAGTTTTTCAGTTAATACCGACCTTATCACCGGCGCAACCTCCGTAAAATCGGCGGCGGCTGTCGGCATCAACGACGCGTTCTTCGCGACGGATATCGCCATCACAACGACGGATACAGGCGGCGGCGTATATACCTATGCGACGAGCAGCACTTTTTCGTCAGACGGCCTAATAACGCAGGGCCAAACATACAGCGGCGTCGCGTCGGCAATTTTGTCGGGCTTTCAGCAAGCGGCGAATACCGTTAAATCCTCGTACGCGACAGCTTCAACGCAACAGGTTTACTATCAAAATTCATTGTCCAGCCAGACCGGCGTCAATACGGACAGCGAATTGGTCAACCTGAGCAACTGGGAGAACAGCTATGCCGCATCGGCGCATCTGATCTCTACGATCAAAAGCATGATGACAATTCTGGAAAACATGGTGGCCACATGAGCGTGATGTCCGTTAGCAATCTAAGTATTGTGAAGAGCCTTACATCGTCGCTTCGAAACCAGCAGACGACGCTGTCTCAACTGTCCGTGCAGCTTTCGACACAAAAGAAGTTTAACGATCTAACCGACTATATACCTAACGATGCCCGCACCTTGATCGACCTGCAGGCCGCCGCGACGCAAAAACAGGCTTATACGAGCGTCATTGCGACGGTCAGCACCAATTTATCCATTTATGATACGACGTTGTCGGATTTGGAGAGCATCGTTTCCCAAGGGCAAAGCCTTGCAAACAACAACCCGACATACGGCGTGGATATTGCCGCAAATGTCGCCATCCAAGTCGAAAACTATCTGAAGTCATTCACCGTCGACCTTAACCAAACAGTCAACGGTCGCTATATCTATTCCGGTTCGCGTTACAATACCCAGCCGGCGCAGGAGTTATCGTCTCTTCCGCTGTCGACGCTTGATACGACCATTTACACCGACAATCTGACTTTGCCGCCTTACGATACGGAATTTATCGAAGGCGCGGGATCAACAAGCGAAAGGGCCTATACGACGGATCAGGCCACGGTTGACGACGGTTATGTCGTCGACTACGGCATCACGAGCAACGATCCGGCGATTCAAAAAGCCATCATGGGGCTCCGCTATCTGCAAGCCGCGGGAAATGCGACAGATGCCGCGACCTATAGAACTTATATTACGCAGGCTTCTTCGATATTGTCGTCGGCTTTGACTCAGATGCAGAATCTCCACACGATCGTGGCGAACAATATTAACGTCATGGCGACGCAAAAAGAGGCCCAAAAGGCCGCCATTACGACCCTGACGGACCGCGTTTCAAACATACAACAAGTCGACGCCACGCAGGTCGCCGCCGAAATAACCTCGCTTGAGGCGATTCTCCAAGCTTCCTATTCCGCAACGGGAACCATTTTAAAGATGTCGATCGTCAATTATCTCTAGTCCAATCCCTTAAAGGAGTTTAACATGGAGTCTTATCGCGGATATCAATGTTCTTGGAGTTTTAACATGAAGTCCTTATCGACCTTTAGCCCCATTTCCTTGCGCTATATCGCGGCTTTGCGGGGCAACAAGCCCAAAAAGACGGGCGTTGAGTTTTCTTACGCCGACGTTTCCTGTTCTTCGCCGGAAAATCTGGTTTGCCTTGCCGCAAGCAATCCCGAAGGGCGTTTTTATGGTTTTGTGGCCGACGATACGACCCGCAGGGCGGCCGAAGAAACGGCGGCGCAGCGCGGCACCTTCAACGTCATTTTTTTGACGGGCTCTCCTTCAAAAATTCTCGATCAGATTGCAGGCGGATCGTCCCTGCCCCCGATGCTCGATTACCTGTGTTGCGACGAAAGCGCCACGCCGCTTGCGGCCTCCGAGCGTTCGGCTCTTTTCGATCTGGCGCAAAAACGCCTTAATCCGGGCGGGTTGTTTGTTCTTTCTTATCGCCCTTATGACCGCGAAGACGGCGCGTTGCGTTTTATCGTTCAGGAACTTGCGCCGGAGATGGATTCCGAACAGAAACAGGATTTCCTTTCCGAAATCAAAACGCTGGGCTCAACATATCTGGCCCGGCATTCCGATATGGCGAAGGCATTGGATAACGCCATTTCCAAAAGCGCGCCTCGGGACTTTTTCTCTCTCTTCGACGGCACCGCCGCAACATCGAAGACTTTCGACACCATCGTCGCTTCGGGAAAGAGCGGACTTCTGTACGCCGGTGACGCGGCCTTGGCATCGAATTATGTCGAACTTGCCATCCCGCATGAAGCGCAGGATTTGATCGTTTCCTGCCGCAACAGCCCCCTTTACGAGCCCATCAAGGATTTTGCGCTCGACCGCTCTGTTCGTTCGGACATCTGGATTAAGGCGCCTTGCGATCAATCGGCAAATCCGGGGGAACTTTTCGGCGGCTTTGCCTATGGCATTCTGATGCCTCGCGAGCAAATTCCGGCGGCTTTTGCCGCCAAGGGCAAAATGATCGATCTGTCAGGCCCGCTTTACGGCAAACTTCTCGATCTTATGTCACTTATGCCCGTCGGCGTTGGCGACGTTCTGGCTCACGCGTCGGGTGTCGGCGAAAACCCCGATAAAATTATCGAGGCGTTTCAAATCCTCGTCGCTTGCGGTTTTGCAAGCCCGATGCGCGGTACGATGACTTCGAGCAACAGCGCCGACGTCACTCAGCCCCGCCTTGTCGGCAATTTCAATCGTTTTCTCGACAAGACGCATTTGTCAGACGAAGACGTGTTGTTCTCGTCGCAAGTCGCCGGATGCGGCGTTGTACTGCCCGCGAGGGAAGCGTTTGTCATGCAGGCCATCAACCGCGTCGGGCTTAATGAATCGGTTCCCGCTCTTATGATTGAACTGCAACGCATCGCTCATACTCCTGCCGCGCTTTCCATCATAAAAAACGATGAGCCTACCGCGGAAATTGCGCATGAGATGATCGTGAATATCGTCGGCAAGTCGTTGCCCCAATGGTACGCCTATGCCCTTCTGGAGGCCGCCTGAGCCAAAACATTCAGGAGCTTAAGGATAAAGCGGCGCAAATTCACGCCCAAGGAA
>CAZQOE010000038.1:5978-11588 GCA_964594935.1 uncultured Rhodospirillaceae bacterium
AAGGCTCGATGCCGCATCGGGCCTTTATCGTGAAGTTCTGGCCGCAGCACCGCATGATCCCGATGCCTTGCACATGCTGGGCATCATCGCGCAACAAGAAGGAAAATCCAAACTTGCGCTGCAGTGGATCGACGCCGCGCTTACGGCAAAGCCTGATTTTTTGCAGGCGAGGTATAACCGTGCCGTTATTCTGCGCGCGCTTAAGCGCAATGACGAAGCTCTTCAATCCATCCAAAAAGCGCTTGAGGCCGCGCCGGATTTTGCCGCAGCATGGGATATCGCGGGACAAATTTTTAAAGACGAAGGCAATTTCGCCGAAGCCGCCAAGTGCCACGCCCATGCAACCGGTTTGCAGCCGAATAATGCCCTTTTTCTGGGCAATTATGGCCTTTTGCTTTTTGCGCAAGGAAATCTGGAGGAGGCCTACCGTCTGGCGCGCAAGGCGGAAGCTGTAGATTCTTTATATCCTCCTATGCTTCTCGGCAATATCTTAAGAGCATGGGGACATCCCGAAGAAGCTGCCGCTTGCTTTGCCAAGGTTCGAGCCATTCTTCCCCATCTTGCCGACGCCTGCGCCAGCGAAGCGATGGCAAGAATGCAAATGGGCGATATTGAAGAAGGTCTTGCGCTGTGGGAGAAACGCCCCGACCTATATCCTGAGAAAACAAAATTGCCCATGTGGGCGGGGGAGGATGTCTCTGTCCTTATGCTTTACGAAGACCAAGGGCTGGGCGATGCCCTTCAGTTTCTGCGCTACATTCCCTTGCTGAAAAAGCGCGCTAAACGCCTGATATTGCGGATTCGCGACCCTCTCGTTGACTTGTGCAGGATTAACTTTCCTGATGTCGAGGTGCTTCCGGAAACGTCTCCCGAGCCTTCGGCGGATGCGCGTTGCCGCTTGGCGAGTCTACCTTTTTTCTTTTCGACGCATCTCGACAATATTCCGTCAGCCCCTTACCTGAAGGCTCCCGCAGAGGGAGCGTGGCGACAACAATTAACTTCCCTACAAAAACCGCGCATCGGACTTGTTTGGGCAGGCAACGCAAAATTCAAAAACGACGCCACGCGATCCATAGAGTTTCGTATGCTGGAGCCCTTGATTTCGTTCGGTGCAGCACATTTTGTTTCTCTTCAAAAGGACCGTTCTGACGCGTCTTCTTTGACTATCATGGATGCGGCGCCGGATTTAAAAAGCTTTTCGGATACCGCCGCGCTGATTGCCGAACTCGATCTCGTCATTTCCGTCGATACGGCGACCGCGCATCTGGCCGGCGCTTTAGGAAAACCTGTTTTCATTCTTCTGCCCTTCAACAGCGACTGGCGGTGGTTGATCGGACGCGAAGACAGCCCTTGGTATGGTTCGGCGCGGCTGTTCCGCCAAAAGAAGCCGGGGGATTGGGAGGACGTTATCATGCGGGTCGCGATTGAGGTCGGCAAATTCATTACCGGAGACAAAAACGCTCTTTGCGCCGCCCCGTGGAAAGGCCCGCTTTTACGGCAAAATCCGAATGCGCTGCCCTTATGATTTACGGCTTCTCTTGCAGAAGCCCTCTTTAACGATGTATAAATTCAAGAGTTCCTCTTCGCGTCCACCTTCGGGGATGATCCCATGTCTCACACATCGATGATTTTAAGCAGCCTGCTTCTGGTCGTTCTGATTCTTTTCGTCTCGCCGAGTATTTTCGCGTTCAATCGCGGGAAAATTTTGCGCAATATCGCGCTATGGCTTGCTCTTTTCCTTGGTCTGGCGCTGTTTTACCAGAATTTCGGGCCCGATAGCTCGCGTCCGTTATTTCAATTGCCGGATTCGATGGCGGGCATGCACAGGTCAACCGAAGGCGCGGCGGAGAACACGGGCGCCGCAGGCAAAGAAGACAATAAAGACAACGTCGACACCGGAGAGACCGGTTTTACGCCCCCGAAAGAGTAGCTGTTACATCTTTTTCTTTCATGAGCGCGAGAAGTTGGTCGGCGGCTTTTTTGACGCTTTCGAGGTCGGTTCCGCGCGCGACGAGCGCCGTGCCGAATCTTTCCTCCCGCATCCAGGGATAGGATCCTATATCGACGTTTGAGAAGCGCGACGCCAAAGCGCGAAGCTCGTCGGCGATGTCGCTTTCGGGAACACGGCCGGAAACGGTCATGCTGACTATTTTAGGGCCGTGGCGCAGGCCCGAAACGACGCTATCCATCATGCTTTGCATAATTTCGGGAACGCCCGCCAACATATAGACGTTGTCAATTTGAATTCCGGGAACGGCGCTGGCGGGATTATCTATTAACGAAGCCCCTTTCGGAACGCGCGCCATGCGCAACCGCGCAGGCGTCAGCTTTTCCTTTCCGAAGTGCGCGGAAAGCAAAGCCTTCGCCTCAGGATGCTCGACGACGGAAACGCCGAAAGCAAGGGCTACGGCGTCGACCGTTATATCGTCATGCGTCGAACCGATACCGCCTGTGGTGAAAACGTAAGTATAACGTTTGCGAAGCGCATTGAGCGCGGCAACAATCTCGGCCTCAATATCTGGGACAATGCGGGACTCTTTCAACGGGATGCCAACGGCGCAAAGCTTTTTCGCAATAAAATTCAGGTTGGCGTCCTGCGTGCGGCCCGACAGAATTTCGTTGCCGATGATGAGAAGAGCGGCTGTAGGGTCGGGGCGCGTCATTTTTCGGGCTTTTCCGGCGGCGGCGCGACGTCGATCTTGGGCATTTTCTGGTCGAGCCTTTTCAAGACCTCGTCGGTGATGTCCAAGGGTTGGTCCGTCCACAATGCCTGTTGCTTGACGATCACGAGGTTCACGCCCTGCTCGTGCGAAACGCCGCTGACGACGTCAAGAAGCGCGTTTTTCACGGCGGCCATCGCATCGGTATATGACTGGTCCAAAACCTTGCGGCGCGTCTGGACATGGTTTTCGACGGTCGAAAAACGTTGCCGCAATTGTTGCTCTTTCTCTGAATAGGCTTGGGCAGTCAGTTGGCCGCGCTGGTTGGCAAGCTCCTGTTCAGCCTGCCGCAAGCTGTTTTCCTCTTTTCCGATTTCGGTCTGAAATTTGGAGCGTTGCGCTTCAAGCTGCTTTTGGGCGCTTTTGGACGCCGAAGATTCCTGCAAAATTCTCTGCACGTCGACGACCGCGATGACGGGCGCAGGCATTTTAGCAACCGTTTGAGCGTGAGACGCGCCCGAACACAGGATAAAACCAATCAGAAAAAAAGATAAGGATTTTAAGATCGACATTATTCGTCCTCCATCGGTATGAGGCATGGACTTTCCGTTACCGTCGGCAGTCTGGCAATTTTCGCTTCCGCGCGGTGCATGGCTTCGGCATCAGCCGCATGAATCGTAATAACGACCGAAACAGAATTCATCTGCGATCTGCCGCGTTGAATCAGCGATTCAAAGGAAAGGGCCTCGTCGCGCATGATACCAGCGATATCCGCAACAACGCCAGGTTTGTCCTGAACTTGCAGTCTCATATAATACCGCATTTGGGGAGTCTTGCCGGGACTTAAGACTCCGAGCTTGGCGGCAGGCAGGGAGAAGGCATAGGATTTTTCGCCACGCGCAATGTCGATAATATCAGCCGTTACTGCGTTCGCCGTCGGTTCTCCGCCCGCGCCGTGCCCCACGAGCATGATGGGCCCTACGCGGCGTCCATACAAAAAGACCCCATTCAACGTCCCGTCAATATTTGCAAGGGGAGACGATTCGGAAACGAGGGTCGGACCGACGGTTTGTTCGATTCCTTCCGGCGTTTTCCTTGCCGTGCCAAGAAGCTTGATGCGATACCCAAGGTCTTCGGCAAATTGCAGGTCGGCCAGAGAAATTTTCCGTATTCCTTCCAGTCGAATTGAAGAAATGTCGGGTTTAATGCCGAAAGCCAGCGCCGCCAGAATGGCCAATTTATTGGCCGTATCGTGGCCGTCGATGTCAGCGGCGGGGTCGGCTTCGGCGTACCCCTGCTTTTGGGCATCGGCGAGCGCCGTCGCAAAAGGTACTTTTTCCGCGCGCATCCTCGTTAAAATATAATTGCACGTGCCGTTGAGAATGCCGGAAACTTTGTTAATCTCTTCGCCCGCAAAACCTTCGCGCAACGTTTTGATGACGGGAAGCCCTCCCGCCACAGCCGCTTCGAACGACATTTGAACGTTGTTATGTTCCGACATTTCAGCAAGCGCGGGGCCGTGTTTTGCGATCAGCGCCTTGTTTGCCGTGACGAAATGCTTGCCCTTGGCAAGCGCGGCTTTGGCTAATTCGCGCGGCGCGCCGTCGGCACCCCCCATAAGTTCGACAATAACGTCAACGCCTTCGAGAGAAGCCAATTTAAGCGGATCATTGATCCATTCGATTCCGGACAGATCACAATCGCGTTCGCGTACTTTGTCGCGGTCGCAAACAGCCTTGATGACAACGGGCGTCCCTGCTCGCGACGCGATCAAATCGGCGTTCTGCCGCAGTTGCCGCACCAAGGCGGTGCCAACCGTTCCCAATCCCGCGATAGCAATTGTCAGCATGTTTCATTCCCTGCTTCTTGCTTTAGCCTAAGGCAAAAAACCAATTAAGCAAGCATGGGATGAGACCTAAAATTTGGTGCCGAAACTGAAGTGTATATGTTCGATCTTGTCGAAGGTTTTATACAAAACGGGCTGGGCATAATCGAGACGGATGGGACCAAAGGGCGAGTCCCACGTCAGGCCGATGCCGACGCTCAGGTGCAGGCTTTCGTCGTTGGTAACGGGGTTTCCCGGAATATTCGTCTGATCGGCTTTTCCCAGTATGCCGGCATCCGTGAACAAATGCGCCTTAAACCCGAATTCAGGGGAAAGAGGAACGGGCATGGCGAGATTCACCGACCCGCGGACGAAATACGTGCCGCCCAAAGAGTCCTGATAAGTGCTGTTCATGTCGCGCGAACCGATGCCGGCATACTGGAAGCCGCGCAAGTTGTCGCCGCCAAGGAAGAAACGTTCGTTGACCTTCGTGGGGCCATCGAGTCCCCAGATTTTTCCGGCTTCCGCCGTGCCGCTCAGGACCCATTTTTCGGTAATGGGATAATATTGCGTGCCGCCGATTTTGGCCTTGACCCATTTGCGGGATCCGCCGGCACCAGCCACGTCTGTATCGAGGTGCGTGACGAAGCCAAGCGTCGGATCAAGCTTGCTGTCGCGGGTATCGTATATCAGCGATTGGCCGAACGACGATGTCGTGGACGTTCCCGCTTCTTCCCTGACGTAAGCCGATGCCGTCGTCGGAACGTTGGTAATCTTGTCGGCGTGGAAGCTGTAGTTAACCTTTTGGCGAATTTCCTCGGACAGAGGATAGCCCAAACGAAGCGTCGTTCCGGCGCTGTCGATATCGTAGGAACTTAAATCCTGATTATCGGTGCGCGTAGCAAACAAATCGACGCCCGCGGACAAGTTGCGATCGAGGAAATAGGGTTCGGTGAAGCTGGTGTCGATTTGCTTCGTGCGGCCGGAAATCGAGGCGCTAAGGCGCAAATCCTGCCCGCGACCCATAAAGTTGTGCTGGCTGATGCTGAAGCTGCCCAAAGGGCCGTCGGTCGATGAATAGCCCGCGCCGACCATGGCTTCGCCCGTCGATTTTTCTTAAACGTC
>CAZQOE010000039.1:0-11569 GCA_964594935.1 uncultured Rhodospirillaceae bacterium
TTTGAGTATGGTGTTGGAGTAATGGGTGCCGCCGTTTGCGATGGTGGCGGCGTAATTCGCTATCTGCAGCGGCGTGAAATAGTTGTGGCCCTGGCCTATGCCGGCCAGAAGCGTGTCGGCCGCCCACCAGCCTTCGCAAGCACCGCGCTGCGAAGGCTGCCGCGGCGTAGCTTCCTTGGGCGAAGGCGGGCTGTTTGCCGTGCTTGCTTCGGCTCGGCAAGCCCCTACGCGAACATATGTAATCGTCCGGCCTTGGGTCATGCTTTCCATCTTATAGGGGCCGCTGCCCATGATGGGGTCGAGCGTCGTGGCCGCGAAATCCCTGTTTTCCCATGCGCGTTTGGAAAGAATAGGCAATTCGCCCACAATCATCGGCAATTCGGTGTTTTTCCCGTCGCGGAAGGTAAAGCGCACGTCATGGTCGCCGGTTTTTTCCGCTTTCACGACGTCCTTGTAGTAGCTGCGGTAAGACGGATGGCCTTTGTCGCGCAAAGCCTCGAACGAAAAAATAACGTCTTCTGGCGTGATAAAAGAGCCGTCATGAAACCGCGCCTGCGGACGTAGCTTGTAGGAAATCCATGTGCGGTCGGGCGCAATCGTAACGCTTTCCGCAACCCAGCCGTATTCGCTGAAGGGCTCGTCCATCGATCGGACCATAAGCGTTTCAAAAATCAATCCCGCGCCGTCAGCCGCCACGCCTTTGAGCGTGAAGGGATTAAGCGTGTCGAAGGTTCCAAGCGCCGATAGATGCAAATCCCCGCCTTTGGGTGCGTTCGGATTCACATAATCGAAATGCGTGAAGGCCTCAGGATATTTTGGCGAGCCGTGCAAGGCAAGGCCGTGCTGTGCCGTTTGCGCCCAAGCGGGCAGAGCGCATAAGCCCAGAAGTACCGTCGCGGTCAGGAAAACGCGCAAAGGGCGCATTATTTCTTCCGTGGTTGCATCAGATCGACCAGAGTCTGCCATCTGTGAGAAGACAGAAGTTGGGCGTAAACGAGGCCAAGCCAGCCCTTCTTGCGCCATTGAAGGATAACGCTGTCGGGCAGGGCGTCGAACTTTTTGGGATCGATGATTAGGAATCCGCTCAAGTGGAACTTGTTGCCGTCGGGAGTCACGATCTCGGCGTTGTTCGCAATCAACAACTCGTGTTCCTTGAGGGCTTTGACGAATTCGTCCGTCGCGTCGCCCTGTTGGCGTAAGGCGGCGCAGAAATCCATCGCGCTTTTCGTGAAGGCGCTCGGCTGCTCGCCCTCGAATAGGGGGAATTCGCCGTTTTCTTTCAAAAGCGCGCATTTCTCGTCGATGCAAAGGACGAATTGCTTGTTGCTGGGGTCGTCCATCAGGATAAAGGGATAGCGGCGGACGTAGGCGGGAAGATAGGAGCCGGACACCCATGCGCCTTCGGGGGACACAAAAAGATTATTGTCGTTTTTCAATCCCACGACGGCGGCCGGAACCGGTAAGGGCCCGTCGGCGAAAACGATGGGGTATGACGCCGCCGCCATCGGAAATTCGTCGACCAGAAGAGGGATAGCGTTCGTCTTTGCCGCAAACTTGAAATCGGTCGGGCGGTTAAGTTTCATTTTGCCGTCTTTAACGCGGTCGAGAGGCCGCGGAGACGAGTAAAACATAGGCATTGTCGCCTGCTGCTGGGGTGCGGGTTCGGGCGGTAGTGTTGTTGGCCTAGACATAATGAGAATCCCCTGAAAATTGCGACTCCGATTTATATATGGCAGGGGAAAGGGGATGGCAAGCAAAGGATGGCTTAAGAGCCCAGATGCGGGAAAGAATCAGGCCGACTGCATTTGAATCAACGTCTGCATCATGCTGTTGACCGCAGAGACAACTTTTGCGTTGGCCGAGTATACCTGTTGGGTCTGAATCATGGTCGTAAATTCGTCCGCGATATCGACATTCGACGATTCCAGAGAGCTTGCGTTTATTATTCCGGCGCCGCCAACCCCTGCCGTTGTGTACGTTGCGTCTCCCGAGGCGATCGTCGATTTATAGGCATTGCCCGACATGGCCTCAAGGTCGGAGGTGTTGACGAAGGTTGCGAGAGCGATCTCGTAAACAACGGTTGATATGCCGTTGCTGTAGTTTATGGCGAGGTTGCCGTTGCTGTCGATTTCGATGCCACTATAGCTTCCCTCGGGAACGCCGTTCTGCGAAAAGCTGGCAACGTCGGCGGTCAATCCCGTTGGCGAAGCGTACTGGGTTATTTCGGAAAGATCGCACGTTATCATTTGGGGATCCGCGCCATTATAGTTCAGGGTATAGGAAATGGTTGACCCGGCGACCGTATAACCGCTGCCGGCGCTGACGGTATCGATGTTTCCCGACGTGTCGAAAGTGACGGGAATCGACGCTGAAAAATCGTCTCCCCCGACGGATCCGAAGGCTCCTCCCAACGCCGAGACAGTTAGCGTCCATGCGTTTGTGCCCGTTTTTTCCCACGCGTATGAAACATTATGCGTGTTGTTTAAAGCCGAGTCGTAATCGGAAGCATATATGGCGACGGGGGATAGCGAAGATGTCGTTCCGACAGCGGCACTGGCGTTCAAATTGGCCAGATAGCTCAAAACCGTCGAGGGAACGGTCTCGTTGACTGCGGTCGAAGAAATATTGACGGGGACCAAGCTGGTCCCGACCGCGCCCGTAGCGGGGTCAACGGCGTAGCCCATTAAATAAAAATTGTTCCGGTTTTCCAGGTAACCCGAGGCGTTCATCGAAAAATCGCCCGCGCGGGTGTAATAAATATCAGGGTTAAACGTTGTGGTAAGCTCTATGCCTGTTGCGGTATCTGCCGCCGTTACAGTAGCCGTCTCGACGGCAAAATAGCCGTTTCCGTTGATGGCTAAGTTGGTTCCGGTCAAAGAGGCGGAAATAATGCCTTGTTTGTCGTTATGATTCGTCGTTGACGGCAAAACGCCGCATTTGCCCGAATAGGACGTCGATTCGGCGTCGCAGGCCACGACGATGTCGTCAAAACTTGTTGTGGATGATTTGTAAGCGGTTGTCGATGCGTTAGCGAGGTTGTTCGATGAATTTGCTATCGCATACGATTGGGCCGACAATCCGTTGACTGCGATATTCAGGGAATTAATCAGGGTCATAAGGGCCTCCGGAACGAAAGACGGAGGGTATCCTGCAAGCTTCATACCAAACAGATTTTCGAGCTGGATTTGTCCGGCATAAGAGGCCTAATGTGCGTTTGTTCCTTTGAATCCCTTGCGCTTTTTCTGGAAACCGGAGATTCTGGCGTGGTACAGAAAAAGGCATAAACAACGGTAAAATTTTCCGGACTTCATGTATGATGCGGGGCAGGGCGAATTGATATCTATCGAAGAAAGAAGCGTAAGTTCATGTCATTAATTACGACGACCCAACGTCTTGCCGATTTCTGCGCGAAGCAGCAAAAAGCCGAGTTTGTCACCATCGACACAGAGTTTATGCGCGAGCGCACCTACTGGCCAAAGGTATGTCTTATCCAAATCGGAGGGGTTGACGAATCTGTAGCCGTTGATCCTTTGGCTGAAGATATAGACCTTAACCCCTTGTTCGAGCTTATGAACAATGCGGGCGTTCTTAAGGTTTTCCATGCCGCGCGGCAGGATGTGGAAATCTTCTACAACCTGACCGGACGCGTTCCGGTACCCATGTTCGACACGCAGGTTGCGGCCATGGTGTGCGGCTTCGGCGACGCGGCAAGCTATGAGACTTTGGCGGCTTCCTTGGCTGGCGCTAAAGTCGATAAATCGAGCCGTTTTACGGACTGGGCGCAGAGGCCGCTGTCGGAAAAACAGCTGACTTACGCCTTGGGCGACGTCGTTTATTTGCGCGAGGTTTACAAAAAACTGAAAGATCTTCTCGAAAAGAACAACCGCGTGTCTTGGGTGCAGGAAGAAATGGCCGTTCTGACGAACCCCGCCACGTATGCAGCCGATCCCCGCGAGGCGTGGCATCGGCTGAAGTTGCGTTCGGACAAGCCGCGTTTGCGTGCGTTGGCGCAGGAACTGGCTGCCTGGCGCGACATCGAAGCCCAGCGCGTGAACGTGCCGCGCAGCCGGATTTTGCGCGACGAGGCCTTGCTGGAGATCGTTTACCATCCGCCGCGTGCGGCTCAGGACCTTGCCCGCATTCGCGGCCTCAGCAATAGTTTTGCGGAAGGACGGCAGGGCGCGGAAATCTTGAAAGCCGTCGCGCGCGCGTTGGAGCTTCCTTCCGAGCAATGCCCGCAGGGCGAAGACCGCCGCGTTATACCGGGAGGCTTGGGTCCGTCCGTCGACTTGCTGAAGGTTTTGCTTAAGCAGGTGAGCGAAGAATACGGCGTTGCGGCTAAGCTGATTGCGACGACGGACGATCTAGAAGACATCATGATCGACGATGCCGCAAATATCCCGGTTTTGCGTGGCTGGCGGCGCGAACTTTTCGGCAACCTTGCATTGGCGCTTAAGCGCGGTGAAGTCGTTCTTGGATTAAAGGGCAAAAAAGTCGTTACGACGAAGAAAGCCTGACGCGGGCTATTCTTTTTCCATAATGCATTGCAAAGGATGCTGGGCCTGACGGGCGGCGCCCATGACTTGAGCGACTTTGGTTTCCGCGATCTCGAACGTGTAAACACCGCACAGACCGCTGCCGCTTTTATGGACCTGCAACATTATAGTCGTCGCTTCTTCGCGGGTTTTATTGAAGAAAATTTCGAGAATCTGGACGACAAAATCCATCGGCGTGTAATCGTCGTTAAGCAGAAAAACCTTGTACATCGACGGTTTTTTCGTCTCAGGACGCGTTTTGACCGACACATTGCCATGAGGTGACAATATGGGCGTATCGGGAGTGGAGTCGGCTGCACATTTGAAGGGAACAAAAGAAGGCATTTACACAGTATAGCGATTATAAAATACAAAATCCAATTATCATCCTAATTTTATGCCTAGGAATTTCTTTTTCAACAAGGCCAAAGTTCCTTGTTTCTGAATAGGAGCGGCCGCCGCTTCGGCGTTTTTAAGCGAGGCAAGATTGCCATGCGCGGCCTGAGTTGGCCCGATATGTTGAGCGACGGCTGTAACAGGGATTCCCGTTCCGGAATGATTATTCGCGGCATTTAGAGCAGATTGGTAAGTCGAAAACCCGCTTGCTTCCTCTCCTTTTTGCATGAGCTGGTTTGAAATTTCGCCGTTTTTGTATCCGTTCCACCACTCTTTCATCTTATCGATGTCGCACATTTTCTGTAAAGTGGACGAAACATAATTGAATTTATCGGCGGGATCATAGGAAGCCGGAGCAACGCGAACGATCTGACCTTCGGGCAGCATCGAGCGCGCTTCAACCAAACGTTTTTCCTGTTCCGCGTCGAGAAAATCGCTGAAAGGCTTGGTTCCGAAAAACACGGGGTCTTTAAGCGCCTGCGGATTGAGGCAGCTTGTCGTTCTCGGGCCGACACCCAGAGATAGGACAGAAATATTGTTCTTCGAAATACCCCTTTCAAGCGCGCTTGAAATTGCGGGCACAAGCGGCGAATTATGCCCTGTCATGCCGCCGTCGTAGCAAGAGCGGCCATCGATATAGACAGGCTGATCGAAAAGAGGGCGCGGATTGGGGCTTGCGCTTGTGGCGTCCTTGAAGGAGGCCTTGTCTCCCGTAACGTATCTGACTTTTTGACCTAAATTCTTGCCTAAGGAATCGGGTTCCTTTGCCGACACGTCTGTTCGTGTCGTTATCAAAGTGACCCCTTTATCGATCCCGTCTTCGCAGACATAGGTGAGTTGCACGGGCTTTCCTTGATAATTCAAACCAATTTTCTCTGGAATTTTGTCGAAGGTCAGGTCGCCGAGACCTTTTTGACTATTATCGGCAAGGTTTGCGACGGCAGAGGCCGAAGGATGTTCTCCAACCTCGTGACCCAGAACTTTTCCTAGATAGGCTGTTTTGTCCTGCGTACTATAAAATCCGCCCGTGGTGACTTCGGTCGCGGCGACGATGAACCCTCTCTGAACTTCTTTAAGCTTGTCCACCACTCCTGCGTTGTTTGGCGCGGCAACGAAAGGATTTGGATTTGCTTCGCCCTTTGGATTTGCTTTATTTTTCGGTGCATAAATGCCGCCGAGAAAAGCCTCGTTTTCCAACATGCTGCGAATTTCGCCGAGGGAATAATTTGCGGCCAAGCCGGATACTACGAGGCAGCCCGCAGACGTCGCATAGACTTCGTCATAGTTTTTCAAAACGTCGCGGCCGCTCTTTTTCTCGCCATACATATCAATGAGCGAATTGATTTCCGCGTAGCCGCCAATCGTGCCGCCTCCGTCAAGGGAAAGGATACGGTGACTGCCGGTCTGCGCCGTTGGGGATGCTTGGGGATTGTCAACGACCCGCGTTTTTAGATCTAAATAATCGCTCATACCCATTATCCTGATTCAAAAATGCGCATTTCTAGTATTCACAACCCCATAACATAAATACGTTAAAAAACCCCTTGTTTGGGGAGTTTTAAAATAAAAATCGCATATATCTCAAATAGTTAGTTTTCAAACCCCAGTTTGGCCCGCATGGCGTCCTGATAGAGCGGGGAGCGGTGCCACGCCGCCGCGTCGGCAATGATATTCTGGAGGTTCCGCGCGGGACGCCAGCCGAGGATTTTCCCCGCTTTGGCGCTGCTGGCGACGAGCGTGGGAGGGTCGCCTTCGCGTTGTGGAGCGAAGCCCGGCGCAAATTTTGGACAGTCAAGCGCTTGGCGCGTCGCCTCGACAATTTCCATGACCGAATATCCCTGGCCTGAGCCAAGATTGAAGATGTCGGTCACTCCTCCTTTGAGCAGGTATCTTAGGGCGCGCACGTGGGCATCGATTAAATCCAGAACATGAATATAATCGCGCACCGCCGTGCCGTCGGGCGTCGGATAATCGTTGCCGAATATCTTGAAGCCTTTTCTGAGATTCAACGCCTCCAGAAGATCAAAAGGCGCGCCGAGAAGTGGCAAAAGAAGGCGGGGAATAAGGTGCGTTTCGGGCGCATGCGCTTCGCCTATTTGGGATTCGACGGGCCCTGCGCCAGCGACGTTGAAATAACGCAAAGAAACTGAACGGAGGCCGTCGGCATCAAGCATCCGCAGATAAGCTTCGGCTTCAAGCTTGGACTGGCCATAGGGGTTGATGGGTTTCGTCGGATAAAGCTCGGTAATGGCGCTGCTGCCGCCGTCGGCTTGAACCGAGGACGTATCCCCATAAACCGCCGCGGTGCTGGAAAAAACGATGCGCTTAAGGCCGCAGGCGTTCAGCGTTTTAAAGAACAGCGAAGCCTTGTCTCGGTTGTTTTCGAAATATTTTGCCGGATTTTGGACGGACTCGCCGACTTCGATAAATGCGGCGAAATGCATTGCCGCCAAAGGTTTGTATTTATCGCAAACGGCTCTGACAAAATCGCTGTCGCCGATATCCCCTTGCTCAAAAGCTCCGAACGAAGCCGCCCATGCGTTGCCCGTGGAAAGATTATCGATGACGATCGGCTCGAAGCCTTCCTGTTTCAAAAGGTAGGCCGCATGGCTTCCGATATATCCGGCGCCGCCGGAAATGAGGATGGGAGATGGCATAACCCTAGGTTATAAGGATTTAGGGGATGACGTCAAACCTTTGAAAGCATTTTGAACGCACTGCATAAAAGTGCGTGACTTTCTACACAAAGCTGAAATTATTAGGCAGACACATCAATCCCTTCGGCTAGGTCGCATGAATACGGTAAAAGCCATTGTTTGTTCGGGGCATCGGGTCGCGTCGGGAGAGTCGGCATCGGACAGGCGTTTTCCCGGCGGAACCATCAGGATGCAGGAACCTTTTTTCAGGGAAAGGGGACTCGATTTTAAATCATACTTTGGCGGCGATTTCGTGTACGGGACGCTGAACCTTTCAATCGCGCTGCATCGTTTTAAAATCGCAAAGCCGAAGTTCTTTTTCCCTGCTGTCAAATGGACGGACGTTTTTCCGCCGGAAAATTTTTTTCTGAGTCCCGCAAAAGTAGGTTTTCGCGAGAAAGACTACAACGCCCTCATTTATATTCCCGATCCGGCGACGAAGCGGGATCATTTTCAGGAACCCTCCGTCATCGAAGTTATTGCTGAACCTATCGAAGAAATATCGTACGGCGACCAGGTCGTTCTGTCTTTGCCCGAAGAGGCCATTGAACTCGATGAGTGAATCCCGGCCGGAATACGCGGTAAGCCGTTTAGCAGGGTTCGGGGAAACGAAGGACGATCCCCGTGTTCGGGACGTAATGATGATCCGCCGTCAGGATGTGATCAACGTAAACGCCTTGAATACCTACCTTCTTCGCCTTCTCGAGCGTCCGGACGCTGTCTTCGAACAAGATAGTTCTGCTTAAATCGATATCCTGAGTTTCAGAAATGTGCTCGAGGAAAGCGATTTTGTCTGCGAATTTTTTGTCAGCCTCGCGCTGTTTGCAATCGACGGTATAGACGCTGTCGAACAAGTGATGGATGTTCAGGTTATAGGATATGGCGCGGATGATTCTTTCGCGGCCGTTCGATAAAATCGCCGTTGGCAAATCCAGCTCTTTCGCACGGTTGACAGTCCAGACCAAGTCGTGGTTGAGCTTCAATTCCTCGAAAAAGACCCTGTTGAGATAAAGATCTTCGCGGCGCTGGAGAAGATTTTCAAGATTGCCCTTTAGGCCATAGTGTTCCTTGAATTCAGTAAGGATTTGGCGTTCCGATTTTCCGACCATTTCCTTCGCGATATTGCGAAAATCGTGTTGCTTGCGCGTTTTCTCGTTAAGCAACTCGGTAAAGGCCTTCATTTGGTGCAGTTCGTCGTGAACGACGCACCCGTTAAAATCGCAAAATACGCTCGTCGAATTCGAAACGAGATCGTGCAGCCGCGTCGAAATGACAGGGGTTTTCGAGAAAGAGGGGATTAATGACAAGACCGCAGAATTGTTAACGCTAATGTCTGCCTGTTTTTCAGATACCGCAGTGCCTATGCTCATAAGTAATGCCCATGACCGAAGAATCGTTATATGTATAAGTTGTATGCGGTTCCCCTTAAAAGGAGCAAGAATTTTTTTGCTTTCAATCGCAAATAACCACGTTATTAATGCGGATAATTATAATAGAGGGGGAAATATGGTTAAATCCGTCGTCGTTTTCGGTTCCTGTAATATTGACCTGTTTTTCGATGTTTCGGATATGAAGTTCTTTACAAATTCCGGCGTAGGCGCCGAGGATGCGCTTCATTTTGACACGCATAAACAAGCGCCCGGCGGCAAGGGCGCAAACCAAGCTGTCGCGGCCACAAAAGCGGGCGCAAAGGTTTTTTATTTCGGCGCGGTGGGGAAAGACGCGGATTTTTTGTTAAAGAATTTTCGCGATTTTGGCATTGATATTTCTGGTGTCGCAAAGACCGAATATCCGACGGGGATTGCCGTTATTTTCAACAAGCCCGATGGAAGCCACAAAATCGTCGTTAGCCACGGCGCTAATCATCGGGCAAAACATTCGCAGGTGCCGGATCGCTTGCTTAACCGGAATTCAATCCTCGTTTTTCAGGCCGAGACCGATCTGAAGCAAAACGCCGCATTGATGGCGCGTGCGAAAAAGAAGAAAGCCACGGTCGTTTATAACATAGCTCCCGCCGCCGAGATCGGATCGCACGTGCTGAGGCTCGTCGATTACCTTGTGCTGAACAAGCCCGAAGCCGAGGTCGTTGCCGGGAATTTAAAAATTTCAGGAAAAGATTTACCGGCATTTGCCCGGAATCTGACGCGAAAATTCGGCGTGAACTGCATCGTGACATTGGGGCGTCAAGGGTTGATCGCTTCGTTGCGCGGGCAAGAGGGGATTCTTAAGGTTCCGGCCTTGCCGATCAAGGCCGTCGATACCGTCGGAGCAGGAGACGCCTTTGTCGGCGCGTTCGTCGCGGCTTTGGCCAAGGGGCTTTCTCCCGAAATCGCATTGCGCCACGGCGCCGTCGCGGGGTCTTTGGCCTGTACGCGCCAAGGGGCTCAGTCGGCGTTGCCGACGGCGAAAGAAATTGCCAAAAATATTTCAAAACTCGGAAAATAGGAGACAGATCGATGAAAAGAACAACTTTGTTTAACGCGCCGCTCTCGGCTGTCATTGCTCGCGTCGGTCATACCGATAGCCTTGTGCTTTGCGATGCGGGGCTGCCCATTCCCGACGGCCCGGAACGGATCGATCTTGCCGTAGCCAAAGGAATTCCGGGATTCCTCGACGTTTTGCGCACCATGGCGACAGAGTTGCAAATAGAACGCATCGTTATCGCGAGCGAGATGGCATCGGTAAGTCCCGAGTTTGAGAAAAAATTTCGGCAAGCCATTAAGGAAATCGGCGAAAACCAAAAACAGGCGATCCCCGTCGAAACATTGGCGCATACCGACTTTAAGCGCCTGACGTCGCAAACCCGCGCAATCGTTCGCACGGGCGAATGCACATATTACGCCAATGCCATCATTTATTGCGGCGTTTCTTTTTAGATAGTTTATAACGGTGGTTTATTTCGCCGCCTCTTTGACGGCTTCGATGCGCCGCAAAGGCGGCATGTAAAGAAGCAACGCCGCCGCGACGTAGATTGACGAATACGTTCCGACAAAAATGCCCCATGTTATGGCCGCCGAGAAGCTGATGAGCGTTTCCCCGCCCATAAACAGCAAAGGCAGCAAGGCCATCATCGTTGTCCCGCCTGTCAGAAGAGTTCTGGACAAAGTCTGGTTGACGGCGGAATTGATAATGACTTTCAAATCGGTGGCTTTCTGGCGGCGTAGCGTTTCGCGTATGCGATCGAAGACGACGACGGTATCGTTAACCGAATAGCCCGCCAAAGTTAAAAGGGCCGCCACCGCCGTCAAATTGAAATCAAACTGCAAAACGGCATAAAGGCCGACCGTCACAAAAACATCGTGAAAAGTGGCGATAAGAGCCGCGACGCCAAACTGCCACTCAAAACGGACGCCGACATATACTGCGATAGCCGCGACCGCCAAAAGCGTTGCCAGAATGCCGGCGTTGAGCAATTCGGCGCCGACGGTAGGGCCAACGACCTCAACCCTTCTGTACTCATAGGACGTCCCCATCTTGTCGCGGATGGACTGAACGGCCTTCATCTGGACGGCTTCGTCGCCTTCCTGACGTTGGATGCGGATAAGAACGTCGTTCGGCGATCCGAATTGCTGTAATTCAATTTGTCCGAGGCCGAGTGTTCCAAGATCGCTGCGCAGGGCGCCGATATCGACGGCTTGCTGGCCTTTGGCCTCGATAAGGATTCCACCCTCAAAATCGATGCCCAGATTAAGTCCTTTGATAAACAAGGCCGCGATTGTTATTGAGACAAGCAAAAGAGTGACGCTGAACGCCCACCACCGATTGGCGACAAAGTCGAAATTCGTATTACTTGGAATAGATAGCATAGGGCGCAAAAACATAGGGCTAACCATCGTTAACAAAGGTCAGATGGCATAGCATTCCTTGGCCAAATCCCGCAACCCCTACTTAATCACCGGAGGCAGGGCGGATATTTGTCTTTCCGCTTCCAGCTCTGCCATG
>CAZQOE010000040.1:0-249 GCA_964594935.1 uncultured Rhodospirillaceae bacterium
GATTTTCGATAAAGACGTGCTTGGCGCCGTTGACCATGATTTCCGATATGCCCTCGTCGGCCAGCAAAGGCTCCAAAGGCCCTAATCCCAGCATGTCGTCGAGCAATTGCTTGACCAATTCGGCGCGTTCGGCGGCGTTAAGCTGGATTTTCGTCTCGGTCAGAAGCTCGGCGATAAGGCCGGTCAGGTCGCGCGACAAAGCCTCGCGCGGCAAACGCGCCGCCAGCGACGTATCGATGCGCTCCAGAA
>CAZQOE010000040.1:259-11315 GCA_964594935.1 uncultured Rhodospirillaceae bacterium
GATGGGCTGCAATTTGTTTTTAGCCTGTTCGACGCTGGCGCGGCTCGGATTGCGGGCATAAGGATCGTCCGTCGAGTTGGCATAAGCACCAATGCTCGCGCCGACGGTCGCGTCGGCTTTTATTTCTGTGGCGGAAGGGCGAACCACTTCAGGCGCTTGTTTCACCGCTTCGGCGGTTTCCGCGACGAAGCCGTTGATAAGCGAGGTCACAAGATCGCGTTGATCAAGCAGATTAAGCTCGATCTTGTTGGTCTCAAGGAAAGTGGCGACGGCGGCCTTGGCTTCCTTGGCAACGTCGGCGCGCGAGGTAAACTTGGCGGCGGCCGGCGGGAATTTTTCCCTCAAAATGGGCATCAGGCGATCACGCATGGCCGCGAAGGCGAGATCTCCCGACAAAGGCTTTCCGCCACTCATGTTTTGCTCCGGCGGTCAACCTTGCCTTTGACCTCTCCGGCAATTTTGCCCCAGAGCGTGGCCGGAGATTTTTCGCCGGGTTGTTCCGTTATGTTCGTCAGCTTCAAAGAAAGCTCGCGCAAAATCTTGGTAATGGCGGCACGCGGAGCGACGGCGCCAAGCGCCTTGCCGCTGTTGGAAGCCGTGGTCAACGAGGCAAAATCTTCGGGTATGATAATGTCGATGGGGCCTTTGATGCCTTTTTCGAATATAGCGCGCGTGACTTGCCCCGCGCCCGAGGCGCTCACGCGCGCGCCGACGATCGAAACGTGCGCGCCGACGCCAAGCGCGGTGATGGAATTCTTGATGCGCAACGTGTCGCGGATTCCGGCAAGCGTCAGATCCGAAACGATGACGATTTCGTGCGAGGCCGTCAAAAGCCTTTTCTGCGTGGCGAGGATAAAGCGCGGCAAATCGACGACGATAACGTCGAAGTTGCTTTTCATTTCCTTCAACAAGGCGGAAATGGCCGCGCCGTCGATGGGCGTGACTTCGTCCACGGCTTCTTCCGCGCCAAGGATCGAAAGCTTGTCGCTTTCGGGCATGATCGAACTCGCGATCATCAACGCGTCGACGCGGTTCGGAGAACTCACGATGTCGCGCAGCCCGTGCCCGGGATCGATGTCGAGAGACAAGGAGCTTGTGCCAAAATGCAGATCAAGGTCGAAAAGGGCCGTGTTCCGGTCCAACTCGTGCGCCATGATCCATGCGGAATTAAGAGCGATAGAACTCGTTCCGATGCCCCCGCGCGCGCCGATAAAAACGATAATGCGGGCTTCCTTGGCGGCTTGCTTGTTGGCGCCCGTCGGCCCGCGCAGCGCCGCGGCCAGGGCTTGATTCAAAAGGTCGGGCGATAAGGGCTTGACGAGATAATCGATAGCGCCGGCGTTCAACACGCGGCGGTAAAGAGTCACGTCGTTCTTCGACCCGACGACGACAAGGCGGCATTCGCCTCCGCACAAATTGATAAGCCGCGCCGTAACGGCGGCGGGATCGGCCTGCTGGTCGATGTCGACGATAACCATTTTCGGCGGCGGGGCGGACTCCAGAAGCTGGGCGAACATATCGGGCCCGCCCTGCTGCACGGTGGCAAGGGGATATCCCTGACGCTCGGCCCACCCGCGCAGAGACAAAAGGGATTCGTCGTCAAGGACGAACCCCATAAAATCTCCGTGCATGACGGCGTCGTCGTTATGTCCTAAGGAAAATATCCCGCTCATGGTACTGGTGCTGATGCTCCTGCTGACGTTCCTCCCGTTACATCTCCCGTCATGGAAGACGAAGCCGCCGACGACGTCGTCGTCGCGGCTTGGCTTGTTTCGGCCGTCGGCAAGATCAGGCCGCGCGTCTGGTTGTTGTCGTGCCTACGAATGGCACCGACATGGGTTACGGCGCGCTCCTTGCCCATTGTCCGGCCTTCGATAAGGTCGTCCGGATTTTCAATCTGGGCGGCCAGATTGCGCGCCGTTGTGCAGCCGAACTGCGGCAAAGGCTGGTTGTCGAAAGGATTAGGCATGTCGCCGTTCCAGCTCGGGCACTCGGGCGGCACGGCCACGCTTCCCTGTTCGGTCGGCATGACGCGGATCGTGTAATCGGGCCTGAGGGTCGATTGATAAAGATTTTCGCAGCCCGCCAAAGCCAGAAGGCCTGCCGAAAGAAAAAGAGCGCGAGAAAACGTCATGGTTTACTCCACTAAAAGGCCGCCGCTGCTTTTATTCGCATCGCCGGAGGTATGCAGGACGAGAGGGGCTTTGGCTTGCGCGACGGGAACCGTCACGGAAGTTTTGCTTTTCGAGGACGTTACGGCCGCCATCGTCGAAGAAGGCTTGGAAGAAGCCGTGTTTTCCTTTTCGTTGACGAGGGCCTTTGAAACAGGTTCAGCCGGAGCGGCAGAAGGCGCAGGAGCCTGAGCCTGAGTTTTAACCTCAGGCGCAACCGGCGCCGTCGCTGTCTTGGCTTCCGGCGTTTTCACAACGGGCGCTGCCTTTGGCGGCGTCGCGGCCGCGACAGGCGCGGGCGGCGTCACCGCTTTCTGCTTAACCTCCGGCTTGGGAGCAGGAGGAGGCGAAGGCGGCGTGGGGGCCGTCTTCAAATCCTTTTGCAGAACGGGCTGCGAAACAGGCGCCGCTACCGCAGGTGTAACTTCCGCAGGAGCCGCGGAAACAGGCGTCAAAGGCGCGGGAGCGGGAGGGACCGCCTTGGCTGCTACTGGAGTGCCGCTGACAGGACGGGCGCTCGGATCGGCGCTGCTATGACGCATGCCGACATAGCGTTCCCTTTCCGTCGGCGGCGAATACCCGTCGGTGGGTAAAGCCAGTTGATGTTTCGACGGCCTGACGATGTACGGCGTGATAATGACGACCAGCTCGGTTTGACCGTTGACGAAATGGTCCGAACGGAACAATGCGCCCAAAATAGGCAAATCACCGAGCATCGGGAATTTGTTGACGGTCTGCGACTGGCTGTTGTTCATCAAGCCGGCGATGGCGAAACTTTCGCCGCTCGCGACTTCGACGGTGGTCTCGGCTTTGCGCGTGGTCAAAGCAGGAACCGTAATGTTGCTCGACACGACAGAGCCCACGTCGGTCAATTCGCTGACTTCAGGGCGCACGTGCAGGCTGATGCGGTCTCCGCTCAGCACGGTCGGCGTAAAGGCCAACGAGATACCATAAGCCTGAAACTGGATGCTGATGGTGCCGTTGCTCTGCGGGATCGGAATCGGGAACTCGCCGCCCGCGAGGAAGTTGGCGGTCTCGCCCGACATGGCGGTCAGATTAGGCTCGGCCAGAATGGTCAACATGCCTTCCTGCGCCAAAGCGTCGATGACGCCGTTGACGGAAAGCTTGCCGATTTTGGCGCCCACGCCCAAAACGTCGTTAGGCGTGCTGAGCGATGTATTGCTGGGGCGCGTCCCGATAATGCTGGCGCCGGTGCCGATGGCAGCGCCCGTGGCGAGGCCGACGGTCAGATTGCTGCCGGACGAAATGATGTTCTGCCAGTTGAAGCCCAGCGAATTGTCGACGCTCCTCTGCACTTCGGCGAAACGGACGCGGATGTGAATCTGGTTACTTCCGGTGACTTGAACGCGGTTGATGATGTCGCCGCCGGGGGAAAGATAGCGCAAGGCGATTTTGTAGGCGTCGGCGACGGAAACGGGATCGCGCGCGGTGCCGGTCAACACGATACCGCCGGGAACGGGCTTGGCGCTAATGTCGTTGCCGGGAAGAACCGACTTCAGCTCTTGGCGCAAAGCGCCCAAGTCCTGCGATACGACCAACGTGCGCTCGGCCAGAACGGTACCCATGCTGTCCGTTGCCATAAATGAAGTTTCGCCGGTGCGTTTGCCGAAAAGCATGATTTGCGTCGGCGACAAAACCTGCACGTCGGCGATGTCGGGGTTGGCGACGAAGACCGACGACGCAGGGGCGGAAAGCTTCAACGGCGTGCCGTGATCGACCAGAAGCGACAGAACCGTCGATGCCGCCAAAGCGGGCGCGACGGACAACACAAGCAGCGATAATGTAAGAAGAATGCGTTTCATGGCGTTACCTATGCCGTTCGAAAGTATTTTCGGTCGTCGTCTTGCCGCGCATGACCTGAACGCGGTGGATCAAATCGTCTTCCCCGTTGACCGAGGGGAAAGAATGGCTCACGTCGCTGTCCCATGTGGGGGACTGCTCCTCGCCCGCTTTTCCCAAAACCGGCTCATCGACCGCAAGGCTGCGAAGAGTCAGCATCAGCGAAGCCTTGTCGCCGGGGCCGACGGACATATCGATGGCCAATGCCAGTTTTTCCGCGTCTTTTTTGCTCACTTCAAGTGTGGCGATCTGCGCGACCTTGGGGTCGTTCGACTGATTGTCGCTGCGTTGGTCGAGCGCCAGAACGCGTATGTTTTGCAAGATCGTCTCGCTGATGCGCCGCTCGGTCAGATACGGAACGTCCTTGCGGCTGAAGGCGTGGGTCATAATGACGTCAACGCGGTCGCCGGGAAAAATAAAGCCGGCCACCTGGGACGATGGCGACAAAGAAATGGACATGGCGCGCATGCCGGGAGTCAGCACGGCGGCCAAAAAGCCCTGATCGCGCGCATGGGCGATGCGCGATGACATGATGGGATCGCCCGCGCGAAACCCGTCGCGCACGACGGCGCCGGCAAAGTCGGCGAGATTGGCCTTGCCCTTGACGATCATAAAGCCCGTATCGGCGGAAGCCACCCACGGGGCCCATTTCAAATCGGATTCTTTAAGAACGGTGCCGGTCGGCAGGTCGCGCGCGGCGACGGCGACTTCGGTGGACTGCACCGCGACGATCTTGTCGGGGGTCGCTTCGGGAGTCATTAAACTCCTGACGACAAAAACAGTTCCGACGGCGACAACCGCGGCGGCAAGAAGCAAAGTAACTTTACGCGAAGCCATAGTACCCTCTCAATCCGACAGCAAAATCGGGCGTGCCATCAACCCAAGCATCATGACGCCGCCCGTTGCGATGGCGACGCCGTAAGGAATCTGAGCTTTTGCAAACTGCGCGGCCTTGCCGCCTTTTGAACGCTTTGCGTACAAAGCGGCGCCCACGACTAAAGATTCAAGGCCGCCCGCCAAAGCCATGACGAACAGCAAAACGGCGATGAAAGACGGACCCGCCCACAGGCTTGCGACGGAAAGAAGCTTGACGTCGCCCGCGCCGACCAGCCCGCGCCAGAACGCGGCAAATCCGGCGGCGGAAACCAAAGTGAAAACGGCGATGTTCTGATACCACGCGACGGAATGGGGCGCCGTCGCGGCAAAGACGGGGAAAAGCAGCAGGAGGGCGGCGCACAAAGCGTTGGGGATGCGGTACGACCGGACATCGGTGACCGCAGCCGCGGCAAAAAGAGCCGCAGCGGCGAGCAAAGCCGCCAGATGAATGATCGTCGTCGTCAACACGATAAACCAAACCCCGAAAACCTAAGGTTTTCTGCTAATATGGAGCGTTAACTATACGCACGGTATAGTTAAAGAGCCATGAATCGAATCATTCAGAGAAGAAATAAACCACAAAAAAACATATTATTAAATGGTTAATAACCACAAATTTTTCTCTGGATTTTCCGGGGTAAGACGGCCCAAAAACCGGCCCCATTTCCGCCCCCTAGAACAGGGGGAAAATTAGAGAGAACTGCCGACCGAGGCGAAAGTCCCGCTGACGGTAGTTCCCAGTATGGTCACCGCGGCAACGATCATCACCGAAACCAAAGCCGCGATTAAAGCATATTCAATGGCCGTAGCGCCCTTTTCGCCTTTTGCGAAGGAGACAAGATGACGAACCACAAAACCTCCTTGAAGAGGAAAAGGAAACCACGGTTTTCGACTAAGCACAGGATAATCGAGAAGCCTTAAAAATAAATGAAGAATCCGGCGGTTTATCCCGTGAAAACAAGCGGATATTATGCAACCAAATTGGTTCTATTTTTGAAATTATGGACCGAACGCGAAGCCCAAAAAAAGGGATGCCGGCTGAACACCGGCATCCTTTCCCAATCCGAATGGATAGGTTTAGAGCGATGAAGCAATCGAGTCGAATATCGATTGCAGGCTGGTGCCCAAGGTCGTCAACGCAGCGATGATGACGACGGCGATCAAAGCGGCTATCAGGCCGTATTCAATGGCCGTGGCGCCTTCTTCGCGTTTTATAAGACGAATTAACTTACGCATTGTGTCCTCCTTAAAGGAATGATCTTGAACCTCGAGGTTCGGATACCTCCAGAATAAGCGACAGGACTTAAGAAAAGATGAACAAAGAATTCGTTTTCCCATGAAAAACAACAGGATATTATGTAAACAAAATGGAAGCAAATTCGTTTGAATTTTGAATCATTTAAACGCCATAAGGAACAATAAGTTAGGCTTTTATTTCCGGCGTTGGAAAGATGTTTGCCGCCGGGCCTCGCTCAAGACAATCGCCGCGCTGACGGCGACATTAAGCGACCGCAGCGGCGGTTGAATGGGAATGATAACGCGCGCATCGGCGCGGTCGTGAACATATGGGGGTACGCCGGCGCTTTCGCGCCCGACCATCAGAATATCGTCGTCGCGAAAAGCGAAGTCCGCATAGGCCACGTCGCCCTTGGTCGTCAGAAGAACGAGCCTTTGCTTGCCGATTGTTTTGACAAAATCCTCCCATGAACGATGGCGCGTCAGATTCAAGTGCTCGATATAATCCATCGCCGCGCGTTTCAGTTTCGCGTCGTCCAAAGGAAACCCGCACGGCTCGATGATGTCCATGGCCGTGCCAAAACATGCGCACAGCCGCATCATCGTGCCCGTGTTGGGCGGCATATCGGGTTGAAAAAGAGCAAGCCGCATGGGACTTAAAATTCCCGATCGATCGTAAAATCGACGATGTCCAGCAACGCGCGCTTGATAAGAGAATTCGGGAAAATGCCCAAAGCATCGTGCGCAATGGCGCCGTAATGCCTCGCGCGTTCAAGCGAGTCGGCGTCGGCGCGATGACGCGAAAGCAGCTCCTGCGCATGGTCGAAATCGCCGTCGCGCTGAATTTTTTCGTCCAGCGTGCGATGCCAGAATTCGCGCTCGGCCTCGTTTCCGCGATGGATGGCCAGAATGACGGGCAGCGTGATTTTCCCTTCGCGGAAATCGTTGCCGACGTTTTTGCCAAGCCGTTCTTCCTCGGCGGAATAATCCAGAACGTCGTCGACGATCTGGAACGCGATGCCCAGATTAAGCCCGAAGGTGCGCAAGGCTTCCTCGTCGGACGCCGGCCTTTCCGCGACGATTGCGCCGATGCGGCACGCGGCGGCGAAAAGCTCGGCGGTTTTTTCGCTCACGACTTCAAGGTAGGTCTGCTCGCTTGTGGTGCTGTCGTTGGTGGTCAGAAGCTGCAAAACCTCGCCTTCCGAAATGACGGACGACGCATGAGCCAATACTCTCAAAACATCCAACGACCCGTCCTCGACCATAAGCTCGAACGCGCGGCTGAAAAGAAAATCGCCGACCAAAACGCTCGCTTCGTTGCCGAACAGGGCATTGGCCGAAGGAATGCCGCGCCGAAGCGAACTTTCGTCAACAACGTCGTCGTGCAAAAGCGTCGCGGTGTGAATGAACTCGACGCTGGCCGCCAGCTTCTGGTGCCTCTGGCCCTCGTATCCGCACAGCCTCGCGCAAGCCAGCGTCAAAAGGGGGCGCAAGCGCTTCCCGCCCGCCGCGATGATGTGTCCGGCCAAGCGCGGAATGACGTCCACGCGGCTTTCCATGCGTTGAACGATCAGTTGATTGACGACGGCTAAATCGTTCCCAACAAGCTCGGTCAAAACCTCAAGCGCCGAGACATCCTCGTGCGGGCGAAGCTTTTTAAGGGGAATGATCGTGGCCACGCTACTTCAATCCTCCATCTTGCCGAACAAACTTTCGATTCCGCTTTTGTGCGCCTTCTTTTTGGCGATCATTTCGTCGGCGCGCCTGATTTCTTCTTCCATCGACGCGATGTATTCTTCCAATTCCCCGATCGACATCGGCTGCAGATCGCGCAGCTTCGGCTTCGCCTTCTGGGGCGGTTCAAGATCGTCGGCGTCAATCACAGAACAAATCCTTTCTCTGCGGCAAAGCCCCGCGGCTCTTGCCCGCGCTTTGCCATTCCAGACTGTCGAAAGACCCGCACGGTTTGCACAAAGGATTCCAGTTTTCGTGCGCGCCGCCGCAAACGCGGCACAGCCAAACGGGATCAGGCGCGGCCTCGGAAGCCTTCGTCAGCCATGAGGCCGCCGCCGCTTCGTCGCGGCGTTCGCGCCGTTCCAAGCGCGCCAGCATTTTATAAACGCCTTGCGTCGCGGTCCTGTCGTTGACGCACGCCGTCAAATGGCGCCGCGCCTCGCCCCAGATGTCGGCGGCCAAAGCCGCGTCGGCCAACGCGATGCGGCTTTCGATGGCGTTTTCGTTGTTCCGGCACAAGCGTTCGGTCTGTCTGAATCCTTCAAGCGGGCTCTCGGCCATGCGCAACAGAATATGCGCCAGTTGCGGGTGCGGATGCGTCCGCCACGCGCGTTCGATGGCGCGGGTCGCGGCGCGGGGATGTCCCGTCGCGGCCAACGTCTCGGCCAGATTGATGATGGCGGGCAGCCAATCGGGAGCCTGCTTCGAAGCCTGTTCGGCGGCGACTAACGCGGCGTCTTTGTCGCCCGAAATGGCGGCGCTGCGCGACGCCGCGATGCGCAAAGCGGCGCGCGTCCGCCGTCCCGACTCCGAATCCAGAAGCTTGGCGGAAACGGCATGCGTCAAAGCTTTTTCCGCATCGTCCCATTGGCGGCGGCGTGCGGCGCTTTCCATGCGCATCAGGCTCAGCCACGGCGTCGCGGGTTTTCGTGCGTATAATTCGCCGACAAGCCTGTCGACTTCGTCCCAATTTCCGTCGCGGCGGGCCTCGGTGATAAGGCCGCGATAACCCAGAATGGCGGACTCGTCGTTCGACGCCAAAGCGCGGAATATTTCCTGAGCGGCGCGACGGTCTCCGGCTAATTGCGCGGCTTGCGCCTGCAGCCATTGCGACGCGATGCCGTTGCCGACGTTTTTGCGGGAAGCGACAGCCAGCCGTCCCGCTTCGACGGAATTTCCGGCGGCGATGGCGACCAATCCCCGCGCCAATTGATCCTGCCCCAACTGCATCTTGCTGATCTTGCGGTTCAAGCGCCACAAAGCGGGCCCGTGGCGCAAAAAATGCCAGACGCGGAAAAGAAGATGCATCGCGAAGGCAAGAGCCACGACGCACAAAGCCAGAAAAGCCGCCGATGTTTCGATAACCGTGTCGCGCCAAACGATCTGCGCCGTACCGGGCCTGTCCGCGAGCCATAAAGCGATCGCGGCAAGGACGGCAATTTGCAGAACGAAGCGGATGATGCCGATCATTGCGGCGCGGTCTCCTGTGCCTGATCGGGCGCTGGAATCTGCGCCGGAATCTGTGTCGGGATCTGCGCCGGAATTTGTGCCGCAGGCGCGGGCGGCGTCGTAAAGCGGTCCGACAATGCTTGCACGGCTTCGTCAAGCGCGACGCGCGCTTCAAGCTTCAGCCGCCACGCCGCGACGCTTTTCTGCGCGTCTTCGGGCAGGGCCTTCACGGCCTCAAGGGCGGCGGCGGGATAGCCTGCGTCAAGCGCCATCTCGACGGCGGCAAAACGCGCGTCATGCAAAGGGCGCACGGAAAGCAGCGGCGCGAATAGCGCCTTGACCCGTTCCCAAAAAGAAAGCTGCGACGTCGCTTCTGCGGTCGCGGCTTTAAAGTCGACCGCGAAAGAATCGCGCAATTGCTTGACGGTCAAAGGCGGCAGAAGAGCAAAAGCGTCGAGTTTTGCGGTCAACGCGAGAATCTCCGCATGTCCCGCCGCGGCGTTGCGCAAAGCGGCAAGCTGCGGGGCAAAAGAACGTCCATCTCTGACGGCTTCGCGCAAATCCCAGAAAGCGAACGCCTCGGCGACCAGCTTTTGCGCGAACATCTGGCTTTGAGAATCGTTATTTTCAACCTGCGTTTTTAATTTATCGACCTCTTCGGTCAAAGGCCCCAAAGGAACAGGAGAGCTCGTCGCCTGCGCGGGAACCGCGCTTCCCAGTTGCCTTTCGACGGCTTCCAGGCGCTGCTCGATCGTGCCGGTCTTTACCGGTTCCGCTACACCGGAGGGTGTTTGCCATGAAGAAGTCGCAAGCGCGATGTAACCGGCGGCGGCGATAAAGGCGACGCCCAGAAAAATCCGGAAGCAACGCGGCGATTTTTTGACGCAGCAGGCTTCGGGAGCGGGAGAATTATTTTCGGAATTTGTCATGGCGGAGCCTCGATGTCTTTGAAAAGGGTGGGGGGAAGAACCTAACCTTAACATTAAAAAAGAGCAAACGAACGTCACGGGAACCTAACGTGGTAGTTTCGCTCACCTTTCGGTTAAAAGCGCCTCGAAGCATTCGCTAACAAACGTAAAGATTGGCTAAGACCCAAAACGGCGTTAACGGATTTTTTACCACAGAATCAATGAATTAGTTTCATAAAAATCGAGTATAATGCAATATATCGATAGATATTAAGGCAACGAATTTTAAGAAAAGGGATAGAAAGAAAGGAGGGTAAACACGATGGAAAACGCATTCAGCCTATATACGAATGTTAATAGCGTGGTCGCCCTCTTTGTCATCCTCTTTGTTTTCGTCGGGCTCCTTGCCGCGATTCTTCTTATGCTTGTCCTTTTCGCGGCGAACGACCTCGTTGAATCTTTCGGTTTTATGCGTGGGATCGACAGCGTTTTGAACGATTGGCGCAACAGCCTGCGTAGTCGGAACGGCTTTCGCTGCGAGCTCCTGCGGAACAGTGTTCGCGACAATCGGGGGCGGTATGGACGGAACTTGCATATGTACGGTTCCTGCGAGTTAGTACCGGCAACAGATTATTACACAACCGTAATAAATAAACATTTAATTATTTCGTGCAAGAGATTTTAAGTCCGTTGGTGGGTGAGTAGGACATAGGGAGAGTAAAATGGGCAGTTCCATTAGAGAAACATTACCGACGATGTTCGCCTTAGCCCGCGAACATACTGAAATGTCGCGCATTCAGCTTGCCGGCATGTTGGCGGATG
>CAZQOE010000041.1:0-11230 GCA_964594935.1 uncultured Rhodospirillaceae bacterium
CTTTTGGTCGGGCAGATTACGCCCAAAGAACTTGTCGTCGACCATCCCCAAGTCAAGATCGAACGCTCCAAAGACGGCCTGCTTGCTTTTGGCGGACTGGTCGTCAACGAAGAGTCTTCCGGCGAGCCATCGCCGAAGCCGACGGACGGCCTCGTCCAGACTATCGCGGAACATCTTTCCCATTCGGTCTTCACGCACAAGCTGGCCATCACCCGCGCTGTTTTCGACGTTGCGGACGAAAAGACGCAAAAAACGTGGTCGATCTCGGTTCCAGAAATTTCGGTCAAGCGCAACAGCCTCGGCGATTTCAATCGTACACTCAAATACGGGGCGCTCGACGGGTACATCACCGTCGAAGTTCCGCAGGCCGAAGCCTCAACAGCCCTGAATATTCATTATATCTACGATCCGGCAATCCAGCAGCACAGCCTGACGACAATATTCAGCAACATCATCCCTTCTCTTGTCGCAAGCGGCGGGACGGGACTTGGCGCGGCGGCAGCCGTCGATTTGCCGTTGACCGGCAAGGCGGAACTTATTCTCGACAATACGCTGACGCTCATTAAAGTTGCGGCCCAAATTCACGGCGACGGGGGAAAACTGACGTCACCCGCCAACTGGGATACCCCTTGTCCCGTCAAAAGCATGGATATCGACGCGCGGTACAATCGCGTGACTCGCAAGCTCACGGTCTCCTCGGCGCACGTCGATTTTGACGGGCCAACGCTCGATCTGAAAATCGACGGGACGCCTTCATCGCGTGCGGGCCAAGACCTTGATTTCACCGCCGAGGTCAAAGTTGATAACCTGCCGATGAACAGATATGGCGAACTTTGGCCCAAGACCGTTTTGCCGAATCCGCGCGCCTGGATGGTTCCGAATTTGCGCGAAGGAAAATTCGATCATGCCGAAGTGACGCTCAAAGGCTCGGCGGCGTTTAACAACCTCGCCAATCTCTTGGTCGAAGAAGGCAGCGGCAAGGTTCAAGCCTCCGGCGCAAACGTGACTTATATCGAAGGCATGCCTCCCGTCGAAGGCGTGGGGGCCAGCGCCACGTTCGACCTCAAGAAGATGGACGTCCAGATCACAGGCGGGGGCATCGGCAACGTCCGCCTGAAGCCGTTCACGCTTCAGATCGAAGGCCTGTCCGAAGTCGACCAGATCATCACCATTCCGCTGCTGATTTCGGGGCCGTTGCCCGAGGTTCTGCGGCTTCTGGACCGTCCACCACTTGGTTATCTGAAAACACTAGGAATGTCGCCCGACGATTTGGACGGAAAAATCGAAGGAACAGTCAATTTCCGCTTTCCTTTGCTCAAGAGCCTCGCGGTCAAGGACATCGCTCTTAACGCCACGGCAAAAGCGACGAACGTCGCTTCGACAAAACTGGTCCCGAACGTTCCGATTAATCAGGGGAATCTGGATCTGGCGCTCGATACGGCGGGCCTCACGCTTAAAGGGCGCGTCAATCTCGGCAAGGCGCCGTTCCAGATTACTTGGCAGGAGACATTCGAGCAGAAAAAAGGCAAGCCCCTTCGCCATCTTACCGCCAAGGGCGTCGTGCGGGACGACCAATGGAAAGATTTGGGCATTACGGCCTTCAACGGCACCCAGGGCGACATCGACGTCCTGCTTGAAATGACGAAGCCGGACAAAAACAAGACGCTGTTTTCGGGCGCGCTCAATATGACTTCTGCGGCCGTCACCATCGGCGTGTTGAACTGGAATAAGCCCGCGAAAGCGGCGGCGCTTCTCGCTTTCTCGGCAGAAGCCGTGGACGACAAGCCCGTCGTCGTCTCGCCCCTTTCTCTCGAAGGAGACCAGATCTCGGCCAAGGGCAGCATGACCCTTTCGGCAGATATGTCGCAGGTTTTATCTTTCACTCTTTCGCCGTTCATCCTCGGCCGCTCGGATGCGACGCTCAAGTTTTCGCAGGATTTCAGCGAAAACGGCGTTTTGGCCCTCGACGTCACGGGAAAAGCCATCGATGTTTCCGGCTTGGACAACAACGGCGATTCCGCGCGCAAGAGTCCGGCGCTTAAGAAATTCACGATCGAGGTCGACCGGCTCTATATGTCCGACAACGGCCAAATTGATAAGGCCAAGGGCTTTGCCGTGCGCGACAAAGCGGGCTGGAAGGAGATAAATTTTCAGGGATTGGCCGACGGCGATATGCCGTTGACGATAGCGCTGACGCCCAAAGCCGACGGAACCCGCTTATTTAAAATCGCGAGCGGCGATTTCGGCAAAGCGATGAAAGGCCTTGGCTTTACCGATACCATCAAGCGCGGCAAGATTACTGTCGTCGGTCAAAGCACGCTCGAAAATCCCGACGTCATCAAAGGGACGGCCAAGATCAGCAACTTCACGGTCGAAAAGCTTCCCCTTTTGGCCGTTTTGCTCAACGCCACGTCGCCGTTCGGCTTTTCCGGCATTCTGACCGACAGCGCCGACTTCAACCGCTTCGAGGGCGAATTCGTCTGGCACGGCGACGAAATTGCCATCACCCGCGCGCATGCCGCCGGAACGTCCATCGGGATCAACATCGACGGCAAGGTCAATATGGATTCAAACACGGCCAACCTGCAGGGAACGCTTGTTCCCTTTAGCATGGTGAATAATGTGTTGAACGCCATTCCTTTGATCGGGGATCTGCTCACGGGCGGCAAGGACCAAGGCGTTCTCGCGGTTGCCTACGAGATCAACGGGAAACTCAACGATCCCAAGGTTTCCGTCAATCCGGTGTCGTTGCTGACGCCGGGCTTTATCCGCAATCTGTTTTTCCACGACGACGAAGACGAAGAAAACGGCGACGAAGAGCCGGAAGAAAAACAATGAGTCTCAAACGCCCCGCTTTTTCGATTCACCCCGACGGCAGCGGCTTTGTCCTACACCGCAGCGGCAAAGCGCTTGAAACGCCGCTTCATTTCCCCCTCGCCGTTCCAACGCAGGCGCTGGCGGAAGAAATCGTGCGGGAATTTGACACGCAGGGAGAAAAAACGGATTTGCGAAAAATGCCGTTGACCCAAATGGCGCTGACCGCGCTCGACATTACGGCCCAAAACCGCGCAGCTCTTATCGGCGGCCTCATGCGCCATGCGGAAACCGAACTTCTCTGCCAGCGCGCGACCAACCCTACCGATCTTGTGGCCGAGCAGAACAAGGTCTGGCAGCCTTATCTTGACTGGTGCGAAAAAGAACTCGGCGCCGATTTACGCGTCGGATCGGGCATCGTTCCCTTCGACCAAAACAAGTCCGCCCTCGCGGCTTTGCAAAAGCAGGTCGAAACGCTGGATTCTTTTTTTCTTACGGGCCTCGGCGAAGCCGCCAAAACGCTCGGTTCCCTTGTCTTGGGCTTGGCCCTGATGAAGGGCAGGGCGTGCGTTGCGGAAGCTTTCGCCGCCGCCGAACTGGACTCTCTCTGGCAAGGCCAAAAGTGGGGCGAAGACCCCGTTACGCAAGCCCGTCACGCCGAGATCAAGCGCGATCTGGACGTTTGCGCTCTCTGGTTTGCATTACTTCTGAAGTGACGGCCGTTTATTCGGTAAAATCGAATCCCTTGGACATATCGGGATCGCGAACGCCCAGTTGCTTGTTGCGGTACTGGCGATAGACGCTGCGCATCTGGGCATAGAAGTCCAACGCGCCGTTACGCAAGGCGTCGTAGGCGTCCAGATTTTCCTCGCGGCGCGTTAGGGCTTCGGCCGCAAAGCTGGAAATCATAAAGGTGTCTTGCGCGGTGGCATCCCCGGCGCGGGCGGCGTACCGCCACGGCGATATCATCATATCGACGCCAAGTCCGGCGGCGTCGCGGAAAGAAGACGGCCCGAAAAGCGGCAAAACCAGATAAGGTCCGCTGCCAAGCCCCCATACATGCAAGGTCTGGCCGAAATCGCCCGATTGCCTCGACAGATCCAAATCGTCGGCGACTTCGAAAACGCCCGCGGCGCCCGCGGTCGTGTTGACGATAAAGCGCCCCGCCGTCACGCCCGCGCGCGAAAATTCGCCCTGCAAAAGGTTGTTGGCGAAAATAACGGGCTCGCCCATGTTCGAAACGACGTTCGCGACGCGTTCGCGCACATAATCGGGAACGGCAAAGCGATATAGTTCCGTCAGCGGCTTGATCAGCAAACGATCCAGAAAATCGTTGACGTCGAAAACGACGCGGTTCACGGGCTCCAGAGGATCGTTGATCGCCAGGTTTTCGGCGCGCGCTTCAGGCGACTTCGGCACTTCGGCGCAAGCCACAAGCAAAACGGGCAGGGACAAAAACGCAAGGACGAGAGAAAGACGGCGGTAAGACATGATAAGCTCGGACATAAAAGAACAAAAGAAACTCACGGGAACGTATCTTTTTTCCTGAAACAGTACAATACAGGAAGAATAAAATACGTGCACAGGAGGGAGTATAACAGAGAAATAGTTAATAATTTGCCCATGCCCTGCGTGCCAAGATGTGAAGAAAAGCTTAAAGAAACGAAGGCAATAAAGGCGGTCGCGGCGCTAAATAAAACGGCTCTGGCCATGCTGGATTGCAAAAAATCCCTTCGTCCGGAGCGCCCGAAAAAGACAAAGTAAACCGCATAGGACACGCCCAAACTGAACAACAGGGGCAGGGCGATGATGTTCGCAAAATTCAGCGACAGGCCGACAAGCGGCATGGTCGCGAGCGTTAATATTCCGGCAGTAATTAGGGGCGTCAGCATCAGGGTAACGTCGCGCAAGCGGCGAAGGACGCAAAGGGACAAAAGAGCGATGGAGGCAAGGCCGTAAATCCCCGCATGGATAAAAGCCGATACGATAGTGCGGCCCGACTCCCGTATCGATACGGGAGCGCCGGAAGCCTCAGGCGCGGCCAACTGCACTGCGTCGATAAAGCGATTGAGCATTTCGGGATTGCGCGGGTTGTTATCGGCGCCGCGTTTCGGAAAAACCTCGACAAGCCACCGTCCATCCGCCGCCACCCAGTCGCGCCTCAGTTCGGGGGGAATATCGCTTTGGGTCACGGCCTTTGTTTCAAGAAGGGCGCGAATTTCCGTCATCTTCGCCTGCATCGGAGCCACAAGGCCCTCTTCTGCCCGCTTGATAAGCTCGGGCGAGGCGCTGAGGACGATTTTGTCCAAAACATCCGCCAGATTCCACGCCGCAGGCATTTTGTCGCCCGTCCGCCGTAAAAGAGCCGAGGTCTTAAGGATGGAATCCACGACTTCCTCATCGTCCGGAGTCGGCTGTCGCGGAAGGGCAAAGGTCGGGTCCAAAAGCGCGGCCGTATCCGCAATCATCGCCAGCTTCATTTCCTGCTCTTCGGGAACAAAGCTGTTCAGCGTCATGACGTGATCGACTTCCGGAAGCTTTCCAAGATTTGCGGCAAGGGTTTTGGCCTCCTCTTCCGATGCCGAAAGAATCTGCGCGGCATAGGCGTCCGAGTCGGGGTCCTGCATCGCTTCGAACATCGCCGAAACGGATTCCATATCCGGATTTTTCAGGTTCAAAGGGTCGAAGTCGAAACGAACCTGCGACGCCAACGCAAGGCCAATGATGGTCAGGCCCGCGAAAAACGGCAGAAGCCCCTTGCCCCGGGAGACGAGAAAAGAATTAAGGGGAGTCAAAGCCGAAAACCCGAGCCCTTCTTTTTCCGCCGACGGCTTCATCAACGTCATCAGCGCGGGCAGAAGCGTGATGTTCAGGGCAAACGCGATGATCATGCCCGCACCCGCGATCAGGCCGAGCTCCGATACGCCGCGGTATTCCGTCGGAATAAAAGCCAAAAATCCCAAAGCCGTCGACCCCGCGGCCATCGCCAACGGGGCCGCAATGACTTTTGCCGTGTTGGCAAGGGCTTTGGCGTGGGCGGATTCGCGGCTGCGCTCGTCGCGGTAACGCACGCCGAACTGGATGCCAAAATCGACCGCTATGCCGATGAACATGACGGCAAAAGCGACCGAGATCAAATTCAGTGACCCGACCGCAAAAGTCGCAAACGCGGTCGATGCTATAAGGCCCGCAATAAGGGTCAGCGTGATGGGCGCCACGATGCGCCACGACCGAAGCGCCAAAAACAAAATCCCGAAGACCAAAAGCCCGCACACGGTCGTGGTTATCTCGGCGCCCTCCGAAACGCTCGCGAATTCGTCGTCGTTCAACGGAACCGAACCGGTCAGGCGCACATGGATGCCATTTTCGGGGGTCAGGTTAAGTTCCGACGCGGCCTGCCGGACGAAAGATGAAGCGGCAAGGCCCGGCTGCAACGACGTATAATCCAAAACAGGCTTTGCGATAATGTATTTGCGCAATTCGCGCGCGGCAAAAGGATCGTCTCCCGCCGGCATCATCTTGCGAAAATCCAAAGAATGGTTTCCGCCGTTCAGCGCCGCCTGAAGCGTTTCGGTGATTTCCGCCAGCGGCCTTTCGATTTGCGCGGGGTCGACGGCTTTTTCCTCGACGCCCCGCATCATCATGCCGATGGTGCCCAAAAAGCCCCGAAGCGAGGGATCGCTGACGATAGTGCCCAACATCGGCTGCGCCTGTGCGATCTGGTCGAGCACCCCCGCAAGCTCCTTTGGCGACAGAAAAAGGATTCCGTTCGCGCGGAAAAAGGGCAGGGCGTCGGGACGCGAGACAAAAGTGAATAGCTCCGTTTTCGCCGCCAGTTTGTCCGCCAGCGCCGCGGCGGCGGCATCGGCTTTGGCGCCGTTGTCGCCGTCGATGATGACGACAAGCGTATTGGTTTTATGCGGAAAAGCGTTTTCCAAAGCTTTTTCCCGCACGCGCCAGTCCAGATTATCGGAAAGAAGCTGGTTAATATCGGTGTTGATCGAAATATTATTGACGACATAAACGCCCAAAACGGCGCTTAACAGAAACGCAGCAACGGCAAGCCGCGCCGCGAACTTTCTGCTGAAATTGACGACGGATGTGAGAAAACAGACAAGCATGGGCGGAGCCATCGGAGAAGGAGGGGTCTTTTGAATAAACAACACTATATAGGTTGCCGAAGCAACGATTTTTGATTATCCAATCCCTGTCGGGGAGTAGCGCAGCCTGGTAGCGCATCTGCTTTGGGAGCAGAGGGTCGCAAGTTCGAATCTTGTCTCCCCGACCATCCTTCGCTCGCTGCGCGATCTTCGGATGGCAGGCCTTCCGCCCCTATCTTTTGTACGTCATGCCCTCTGAATTCAACAGGATCGTCGTTCTAACCGGCGCGGGCATATCCGCCGAATCCGGCGTTCCCGTTTTTCGCGGCCCCGACGGCCTGTGGCACGGACGCCGCGTCGAAGACGTCGCCACGCACGAAGCTTTGTGCCGCGACCCGTGGGGCGTGAACGCCTTTTTCAACGGCCTTCGCCGCTTCGTAAAGGACATAAACCCGAACCCCGCGCATCTCGCGCTTAAGAAGCTCGAAGGCCACTATCAAAAAAACCTTCTGGTGGTTACGCAAAACGTCGATCCTCTGCACAAGCGCGCGGGCAGCCAAAACCTTCTTCCGATGCACGGCGAACTGCAAAGCATTCTGTGCACTTCGTGCGGGCACAGGACGCCTTTTTTCAACGATGCGTTAATCGACACGCCTTGCCCTTATTGCCAGAAACCCGGCGTTTTGCGGCCCGACATCGTTCTGTTCAACGAGATGCCGTATCATATGGACGAGATTTACGACGCGCTGACAAACTGCGATCTCTTTATCGCTGTCGGCACGTCGGGCTTCGTCTATCCGGCGGCGGGTTTTGTCGATATGGCAGTTCATGCAGGCGCGCATACCATCGAGGTCAATTTGGCGGAAACCGAACGCTCTCCGGCTTTTCACGAAAAACGCACAGGACCTGCGGGCAAAATGCTCCCCCTTCTTATTGACGACCTCATTAAAAGCCGGGCTTAAACAAGCATCTTGCCCGCGCTTTTTTCTCTGATTAAGCCGCTTGCGGCGGCTTCGTCATCGACAAGGTAATCCTCAACAGGAGCCTCGGTCCGATACGCGCGTTCCCAGTCGACCATATAATCCCGCGTCAAAGGCAGCGTCTCAAGTTTCTTGCTCAATTGAATCTGCATGACCATAAGGTTTCCAAGGCGGAAGCCTGCTTCGCAGCCCGTAAAATAGAACTCCCACTTCCGGTATAAGTCGTCTCCGAACAACGCCACAATTTCGTCGCGATGCGACCGAAGCCGCTCGGTCCACCGTTTCAGGGTTTCGGCGTAGTGCAGGCGCAAAAGCTCCACGTCGGCCGTAAACAGCCCGGCGCGATCCACGGCCTGCAGAACTTCCGACAACGTCGGCAAATCCGCCCCGGGAAAAACATGCTTGCGCATAAAGGCGTTGATGGGCTTGGCGGGGCCATATCTGCCAATAGAATGAATAAGGCAAACGCCGTCGTCGGCCAACAGACGGCGGATGTTCGCAAAAAACTCGTCATAGTTTTTCTTGCCGACGTGTTCGAACATGCCAACCGAAACAACGCGGTCATAAGGTCCCGACTCTTGCCGGTAATCGCGCAGCGAAAAAGAGCAGCGTTTGCCCAAGCCGGCCGCAAATACGCGGGCGTTGCTGTATTTGTATTGGTTGACGCTTAACGTGACGCCATGGACGCGGGCGCCGGTTTCGCTGGCCAGATATAGGCCAAGGCCGCCCCAGCCCGACCCGATATCAAGAACCTTCATATCGGCGCGGTTCAGCCGGAGCTTCGACGCGATGTGCCTTTTTTTATCGCGCTGCGCTTCCTCAAGGTCGTTGTCGACATTCGTGAAATAGGCCGACGAATACTGGCGGTCGGAATCAAGAAAGAATTCATAAAGCTTGTCGGGCATATCGTAATGGAACGCGGCGTTGCGCCGCGCGCGCGGCATCGGATTAAACTCGGAAAGAGAGCGGAAAAAATTTTCGCGCCAATGAAACGGCGATCGGTCGCCGGTCTCTCTATAATTCCACAGCAGAAGATGAATGAAGCTGTAAAGGTCCCCTTGCTCAAGGGTCAGCGTCCCATCCATATAAGCTTCGCCGATTTTCAAATCCGGATTCAGGCCGAGCGACCATTCAAGGCTTCTGCGGTGCAGCTTTACGGCAATGTGCGGAGGATCGCCGTTTCCATACACATGCATCTTTCCGTTCGCCGTGATTAATTTCAGCGAACCTTTATGCACGACAGACTGTAGAAGACATTGGAACAGCATGGTCGCCTCCAATGACGGCGAACATAGCAGAAAACGCGGGTTTTGAGGAGTCCAAAGTCCGAACGAAAGGCCGCGTCCGGATTTTCTTTTGGAATCACGGCGTTCTAAAAAAAGTTAAAAAATTTATGTCGGCAACAACCGTCTGAAAACTAGCGGGGCAAACGCAGGCATGGTAAGAAGAAAAAGCCCCCCTTTTTTCGACGAAGGATTTCATGACAACCTCACCGACGACCTTAAGCGCGATGGACGCCATCTACGGCCGCCGCGCCGTGCGCGACTTTCTTCCGGAAAAAATAGACCAAAAAACAATTCTTGCGTTGCTCGACGCCGCCGTTCATGCGCCCACGGCCATGCACGAAGAGCCCTGGTCTTTCGTCGTCATTCAGGACAGGTCGGTGCTCGACCGGCTTTCCGAAAGCGCCAAGCAACACATGCGCGCCGAACGAAAAGGCTCCAAGTCCGTTCAAAGCGAACACATCCTCGACTTGGTCAACGACCCGGGTTTCCATCTGTTCTATAACGCCTCGACGCTTATCGTCATTTGCAGCAAAAGTCCCGAGGCGACGGGCTTGGCCGACAGCTGGCTTGCCGCGCAAAACCTCATGTTGGCCGCCTGCGCCAAGGGCCTCGGCACCTGCGTCATCGGCCTCGCCATCGGCGCCCTTAACAGGCCCGAATGGAAGGCCGAGTTGAAAATTCCCGTCGGAACGACGGCCGTTGCGCCGATCATCGTCGGCATTCCCGCGCAAAAAACGCCCGCCACGCCCCGCAAGCCGCCCGAGGTCATCGCATGGAAATAATGGCGGAAAAAGCCGCGCTCCCCCGCGCCATCTGGGTGCTCGGCTTTGTCAGCCTGCTCATGGACGTTTCTTCCGAGCTCGTTCACAGCCTCTTGCCCGTTTTTATGGTGACGACGCTCGGCGCGTCGACGCTTTCGCTCGGTTTTCTCGAAGGCCTTGCCGAAGGTACGGCGGCGATATCGAAAATGTTTTCGGGCGTCATCAGCGATTGGCTCGGCAAGCGCAAAGCCATGGCTGTTCTCGGTTACGGCCTTTCCGCGATAACAAAACCTTTTTTTCCTTTGGCGCATAGCGTCGAGTGGGTTTTTGCCGCCCGCGTCATCGACAGGGTCGGCAAAGGCATTCGCGGCGCGCCCCGCGACGCTTTGATCGGCGAAATTACGCCGCCCAGGCTTCGCGGCGCGGCGTACGGCCTGCGTCAATCGCTCGATACCGTCGGCGCTTTCGTGGGTCCTTCCGCGGCCATTCTTCTCATGATTCTTTTTGCAGGCGACATCCGCGCGGTTTACTGGTTTGCGGCCATCCCCGCTTTTCTTTGCGTCGTTCTTCTGGTTTTCGGCGTCCAGGAACCCGAACGCAAAAAAAGCCCGAACGACGCGAAATTCGTCCTCAACAGAAAAGAACTCAAAAATCTCGGACGCGCCTATTGGGGCGTCGTTTTGATCGGCTGCGTTCTGACTTTGGCGCGGTTCAGCGAAGCGTTTCTCATCCTTCGCGCCCAAAGCGTGGGTGTATCTTTCGATTGGGTTCCGTCGGTTCTGGTCGTCATGAGCGTCGTCTATGCGTTCGCCGCCTATCCCGCGGGCATCCTTTCGGATCGCATGGACAGACGCTTTATTCTGATGATCGGCACAGGGATACTTATTATCGCCGATCTTGTTCTGGCCTTCGCGCCAAGTATTTCGGGAGTCATGATCGGAGCGGGATTGTGGGGGCTTCACATGGGGCTTTCGCAAGGCCTTATTTCGACGCTCATCGCGGACACGACGCCCGAAGCATGGCGCGGAACGGCTTTCGGCGCGTTCAACTTCATCAGCGGATTCGTGCTCTTGGCGGCCAGCGCCATCGCCGGATACTTATGGGGCGTCTATGGCCCCGAAGGAACGTTTCTCGCAGGCGCGGCTTTCACATCGCTCGCCTTCGCCGGATTGGTTATGACGCAGGCGCGGAAAAAGAAAGCCAAGGTTTAAGTCCTAGTTATGGACGAACGGCTTGTCCGAGAACAGCCAATCCTTGAGTTCCTTCGAGAACGCGGGATTTTGGCGGCG
>CAZQOE010000042.1:0-11208 GCA_964594935.1 uncultured Rhodospirillaceae bacterium
CTGAAGATCAAGCACCGCCTTCTTGCCGAGCACATTTTCGATCACGTTTATGAAGTGCATCAAATCTTCGGCGTGCGAATTTCCGAGGTTATAAAGAGCGATGGGCGGTTCCGTTCCTTTATCCTGCGGGGGCTTGCCGAGCGCGGCCAGAACGCCTGCCACGATGTCGTCGACATAGGTAAAATCGCGCCGCATTTTGCCTTGATTGAATACTTTAATCGGCTTGCCCGCCATAATCTGGCCCGTAAAGAGATACGCCGCCATATCTGGGCGGCCCCACGGCCCGTACACGGTAAAAAAGCGCAATCCCGTCATCGGAATGCGGAAAAGATGCGCATATGTGTGCGCCATTAATTCGTCGGCACGCTTGGTCGCGGCATAAAGCGAAACGGGACGTTCCACCGCGTCGCCAACGGCAAAGGGAATCTTGGTATTGCCGCCGTAGACAGAGGAAGAGCTGGCGAAGACAAAATGCTTAAGATCCGGAGTGCGGCGGGCCAATTCCTGCATCACTACTTGCCCCATAAGGTTGGAATCGACATAAGCAAATGGGTTCTGCAATGAATAACGAACGCCCGCCTGCGCCGCGAGATGGGCGATGTGGGTGATGCCGGCTTCGGCAAGCGGCAACATGTTTTCCCTGTCGGCGATGCTGATTTTTTGGAACGAAAAATTCTTGTGGGGCAAAAGCTGGTCAAGCCGGGCCTGTTTCAGGGCGACATCGTAGTAGTCGTTCAGATTATCGACGCCGATGACTTCGTCGCCGCGCGCGAGCAAGGCTTTGGCGACATGAAAGCCGATAAAGCCCGCAGCTCCGGTCAAAAGAACGCGCATAGTAAACCCCGAGAGAGTGTTGATGAGGACACCCCAATAAACTGCATAAAAAAGACTTTTGCGCCAGAATTTTTTGTTTTTTCTTTAGCCATCCGCCCTTTTGTCCTATGCTTTGAAATTGGCTCCTCCCCCATTAATAGAATAAGGAGAACGACCATGCCTTTTACCCTTCCGCCCCTTCCCTATGCAGATACCGCGCTGGCGCCTGTTATTTCGGCAAACACGCTGGGCTTTCATTACGGAAAACATCACAAGACCTACGTCGACAACCTGAACAAGCTTTGCGCCGGCACGGAATTTGCGGCGCTTTCGTTAACGGACATTATCAAAAAAACAGCGGGCGTTTCGGATAAGGCGGGCATTTTTAACAACGCCGCGCAGATGTGGAACCACACTTTTTACTGGGAAAGCATTGCGCCAAAGCGCGGCGGCAAGCCTTCGGGCAAAATCGCCGACCTGATTGATTTCGATCTTGGCGGTTATGAAAAATTCAAGGCCGACTTCGCCAACGCCGCAGTGACTCAGTTCGGCAGCGGCTGGGCTTGGCTTGTGGCCGAGAACGGAAAACTTTCGATCCGCAAGACGGGCAACGCCGAAACGCCCGTTTCCGGCATGGCGACTCCCCTGCTGACAATCGACGTATGGGAACACGCCTACTACCTTGATTACCAAAATCGGCGCGCCGACTACGTCAACGCAGTCATCGACAATCTGTTGGACTGGGATCGCGCCAACAGTAGGCTCGGCTAGCAAAATAAGTAGAAAAACATACGAGAGTATTAGATGTTTACGTTGTATTGACGGAATACACGCGAAACTTGCGCCTCCGCGGGAAAATGCACCTGCGCTATTGGGCACGACATGGTTGAATATCTGCAAGACTATTTTTTAATTTTCTCAGACATTCCGACACACTTGATGGCGGGAACATTTGTTCCCCTTTTTGCCCTTACAGTCGTTATCTCCGGTTTTGGCCTTCTGTTTTTTTATCTTAACAAGACATTGCAGAAAGCGGCGCTGGCCCAAAAAACAGCTCAGCAGATGCATGAAGAGCTGGCAATCCGCCTTGCAGAAAAAGAACGTCTTGAACGCCAGATGCAGGACTACACGGACAGGCTTGAACTGTCGCGCTTCGACATCATGGCGGTCAACACAAAACTGAAGGAAGAAGAAGCAAAAATTCACGCGATTATGGACAATATGCGTGAGGCCCTGATTGTCCTTAACGACACGGGTATTATACATGCTTTTAATAAAGGGGCGGAATTGGTCTTCGGTTACGAGGCAATTGAGGCGATAGACAAATCCGCCGGTTTTCTTCTCCCTCCGGAGCTAAAGTCGGAACCCGAAACGCGGATAAAGCGATACATTGAAACGGGGGAAAGCGGCTTTGTCGGCGTCGAACATGAAATTGTGGGACAGCGCAAGAATGGCGCTCACTTTCCCATGATCGTGAACATGAGCGAAGTCATTCTTGGAAATACGCGGCCGTTCATCGCGCTGGCCAGAGATATTACCTCGCAAAAAGAAAAAGAGAAAACCTTGCTCGAGATGAAAGAACGCGCCGAAGCCGCCAACAGAACCAAAAGTGACTTTCTGGCAAACATGTCGCACGAGCTGCGAACGCCGCTTAACAGCGTTTTCGGCATGACGCGTTTGTTGCTTGGCACGAAGCTGACGATGGAACAGCAGGAATTGGCAAACACGGTTCTTTTGTCGTCCAACAACCTCATGGAAATTGTTAACGACATTCTGGATTTGTCCAAAATCGAAGCGGGCGAAGTAGAATTGGAACACATAGGGTTTGATCCGCATCACGTTTTATCTTCCGTCGTTCGTTCGCTGGCTCATGCCGCAAAGGAAAAGCATTTGCCGATTATCAGGCATTATGAGAACGAAACACTCCCTTATTTATTAGGCGACCCTCTGCGTGTGGGGCGCATCATTATGAACCTTCTAAGCAACGCAATTAAATATACGGAAGCGGGACACATCGAGATTCGCGCTTACGTTAAAAAACTGGACGAAACGTATGTTGAGCTTCATTGTGAAATCACCGATACGGGCATCGGCATTCCCGCCAACAAACTTCAAACCGTTTTTGACAAATTCGTCCAGGCCGACACATCCACCACGCGTAAATACGGGGGAACGGGGCTTGGACTCGCCATCACGCGCGAACTGGTTTTAATGATGGGCGGCACAATCGACGTCGCAAGCGAAGTCGGGCATGGATCGACCTTCTGGTTTTCTATTCCTTTCGAAGTCACGGACAAGCTTCACGAAGAACATCCAATCGGCCAAGAAAAAACCATGTGTGGAATTGTTTTTTCTCAGAAAGCGAGAGTTCTGGTTGCTGAAGATCATCCGATGAACCAGCTTCTTATCAAGCGCCTGCTCAACAACTTTGGCATCGGCTTTTTTGAAATTGTTAATAATGGAAGCGACGCTTTAAAGGCCTACCAAGAAAGGGGACCATGGACAGCGATATTTATGGACTGCCACATGCCGGAAATGAACGGTTATGACGCGACGGCAGAAATCCGCAAAATTGAAAAATCAACTAATGCGCACGTGCCGATTGTCGCCATGACCGCCAACGCAATGGTCGGCGACAAAGAAAAGTGCTTACATGCCGGCATGGACGAGTATATCAGCAAGCCGATCAACATCGAGGAGTTGAAGGAGGTCTTAAGCCAGTGGATCACTTTTTATACCGGATCATCCATAGATAAGTTAGGAGAACCCATGTCTAACGATACACCGCCTGTGGATCTGACGATGCTCAGAACCCTTACCGGAGGAGACTCGGAAATCGAAAAGGAACTGATGAAGACCTTTGTCGAACAATCGGATAAGAATCTGGAGACCCTAAAAGCCAACGACAACGCCGACGGAGAAAACAAGCCGTGGACTGAGGCGGCCCATATGCTCAAGGGTGGCAGCGGAAGCATCGGAGCGGAAGAACTGCGGCAGCTTTGCTCGACGGCCCAACTATACAAGGGAGATTCGGCGGGACGGCTCTCCCTGTTCCAAAAAATCGACAAAGAATATGCCCGCGTTAAAGAGCATCTGAAAAAAGAAGGCCTATTGTCCTAAGGTTTCGCGGACTCCGCGCTATCGCCGTGCAGGAAGGGCATATCGTAGCCGGTCACTCTTTCTATCAAGTACGGCCCGTCGGCAGATTTGTCTTGTTCCGCCGGTTTATCCTCTTTCGAAGCGTTAAGCGGTGCCGGCTTCGCCGTGGCCGGTGCCGGCCTTCTTCCCGCAACCTCGTCCCTGTAGGCATCCGGCGTCAAAGGCCGCAGGTTTTGGGGTTCGACGTTAACCAGCCGATTGGGCGCGACATCTTGCGCGCGCGCATAACAGTCGGTATCGGCCATCGTCTTGTAGCACCACGTTTCGTGCTCCTGAATCTGATGCTGGGTATCCGCCGGCGGTGGTTCATCAGGACGGGTCAAATATATCGCTGCGGCGCTTTTGACGGCGACGGCCTGTCCCGTGCACCCTACAAGCGCAAATATTCCCAAAACAGATAACAACGCGATGGATTTCATTTGTCGAGCCTAGGAAAAAAGTGGTTAAGGAAGGGCTAAGTCGAAGGCAGGGATGCATATTCAAGAACCATGCCCATTTTTGTGATTCCCGAAAATTCCTTTTTCTTCCAAGCACAAGCGAAGGGTGCGTAACGCCTTCCACCAGAATGAAAATTTGACGCCTTTCGCGCAACTCGTTAATGTGCCCCCCTTAACTGACTGGAAGGACATATACTCTTTTGATCATGCATCCATATCGCACCCATACCTGCGGCGAGCTCCGCCTCTCGAACAAAGACCAAACCGTCCGCCTTTCCGGCTGGGTCCATCGCAAGCGCGACCACGGAAGCTTGCTGTTTATCGACTTGCGTGACCACTATGGGATGACGCAATGCGTGATCGACCGTTCAAGCCCTCTTCTGGCCGCCCTTGAAGCCGTCAAGAACGAGAGCGTCGTGACGGTGACGGGCAAAGTCGTTCAGCGCCCCGAAGATACGAAAAACGACAAGCTTCCGACGGGCGAGGTCGAAGTCGATATCGGCGAATTTGTCGTGCAAAGCGCGGCCGATCCTTTACCGCTTCAGGTCAACGCCGAATTCGACACCGAAACAGGCGAAGCGACCCGTTTGCAATACCGCTTCCTCGATCTGCGCCGCGATCAGATGCAGCGGAATATTAAGTTGCGTTCGGATGTCATCGCTTCGATGCGTCGTCGCATGTGGGATGCCGGATTTCGCGAATATCAAACGCCGATCCTCACGTCATCGAGCCCCGAAGGCGCACGCGACTTTCTGGTTCCGAGCCGCCTTCATCCGGGGAAATTTTACGCCCTGCCCCAAGCGCCACAGCAATTTAAACAGCTTTTGATGATTGCGGGCTTTGATCGCTATTTCCAGATTGCGCCGTGCTTCCGCGACGAAGATGCGCGAGCCGATCGTAGCTCCGGCGAGTTTTATCAGCTCGACCTTGAAATGAGCTATGTCACGCAAGAAGATATTTTCAACACCCTTGAACCTGTGGTGCAGGGTATATTCGAGGAATTTGGAGGATTTAACAAAGACAAGAAACCTGTTGTTTCCTCCCTGCCCTTCGAGCGTATTCCCTACGACGAGGCGATGCTGAAATACGGCACGGACAAGCCCGATTTGCGGAATCCGTTGCTGATTACCGATGTCACAAGCGTGTTTAAACGTCCCGATGTCGAATTCCGCGCTTTCCGTTCGATTGTCGATCAAGGCGGCGTCGTTCGCGCCATTCGCGCGCCGAAGGTTTCAAACCGCCCCCGCAGCTTCTTTGACAAGCTCAACGACTGGGCCAAGGAAATCGGGGCGCCGGGCCTCGGCTATATCACGTTCGAGGCTGGCGCGGGCAAAGGCCCCATCGCGCGTTTTGTCGGAACCGAGCCGCAAAAGGAATTGCGCCAGATAACCGGCTGCGAAGACGGCGATGCCGTGTTCTTCGTCTGCGACGAAAAGCGCAAAGCAGCAGGCATGGCTGGAGCTGCACGCACGAAAATCGCGGAAGACATGGACATCATCGAAAAGGATGCCTATCGGCTTTGCTGGATTGTCGATTTCCCGATGTACGAATACGACGAACTACGCAAGAAAATCGATTTCAGCCATAATCCCTTCTCGATGCCTCAGGGTGGACTGAAAGCGCTGCAGGAGAAAGACCCCTTGGAAATCAAGGCGTATCAGTATGACACCGTTTGCAACGGCATTGAGATTTCGTCGGGCGCTATCCGCAACCATCTTCCCGAAGTCATGTACAAAGCCTTCGAAATCGCAGGCTATACGCGCGAAGATTTGGAAACGCGCTTCGGAGGTATGCTGTCGGCTTTGAAACTTGGCGCGCCCCCTCATGGCGGCGCGGCCCCCGGCATCGATCGTATCGTGATGCTGTTGGCCAACGAACCGAATATCCGCGAAATCATCGCCTTCCCGCTGAACCAGCAGGCCGAGGACTTGATGATGCAAGCACCCAACGTCGTTCCGCCGGAACGAATGCAGGAGCTGCATATTCGGATCGCCCTTCCGCCGAAGAAGGCTTAACCGCGGTATCAAAAGGGTTCTCGCGTTTTGTTGTTTTTCTGGATGGAGTCTTTGTCGGTATGAAGTCCACGATCAGGGAAAAGCAATTTGCGGAAAGCTCCCGCGACAATCTCGTCAAGCAACTGATTTCGGTCAACGAACAACTTGAACAGTTTGCGTATGTGGCCTCGCACGACTTGCGCGAGCCTTTGCGCATTATCGTTTGTTTTACCGAGCTTCTGGCCAAGGAATACGGCGACAAAATCGACGAGACGGGCCGCAATTACATGGAAATAAACCGGCAGGCGGCCAAGAAAATGGAATTGATGGTTGCCAATCTTCTGGAATATGGCCGCTTGGGGCAAGGCGTGGATCGCCTGACCAAAACGGACTGCAACGAGGCTTTGAAGCAAGCCTTAGAGGCGCTGAGAGAATCCATCAAGTCATCGAAGGCCGAAATTCAACATGCTCCGCTCCCGACCATCATGGCCGACCCGATTCACATGGCGCGGTTATTCCAGAACTTGATCGGAAACGCCCTGAAGTACCAGCGTCCGGGCAAACCCCCGGTTATTCGCGTTGCGGTTTCTGAAAAAGAGGTGCAGTGGCAGTTTTCGGTAATCGATAACGGTATCGGTATAGAAAAAGTGTATCTGGATTCCATTTTTGCGCCGTTTAAACGGCTTCATACCGACGACCAATACGCAGGAACGGGCATCGGCCTTGCGATCTGCAAGCGAATTGTCGAAGAATTCGGCGGAAGCATCTGGGCCGAGTCGAAACCGGACCAGGGCAGCACCTTCTTTTTCACGTTGCCGAAACGGGAAGAATGATCTCCTGCCCTAAAGGCAGGGCAAAGCAACCACTTTAGACCAGTACTTCACGACCACGGACATGCAGTCCATGTATTCGTTGAGTTCGACGGACTTCTGGATGAATCCTGCCGCGCCGAGCCGATAGGCTTCCATCATATCCCCCATGCTGATGCTGTTGGTGAGCACAACAACGGGGATTTCCTGTAACCGCGAATTTTTTTTGATGAGCTTGAGCAGCGCCAATCCGTTCATTTTCGGCAAGGAAAGGTCGAGCATAATCAAGTCAGGCAGCTTTTGGTTGAACTTCACCTCGTGATTTTGAAGAAAATCCATGGCGGCATCCGCCTCGTGAAAAGAGTGCACGTCAACGGACCCATCGCATTCGTTCATGGCCTTCTTGAACAAAATCACGTCGGCGGGATTATCCTCGATCAACAGAATGCGAAAGGATTTGGCTCTCGGTTTATGAATCACATTGGAGTCAAGGCTTCCGCCGATGGACTCCTCGAGATTAAGCCCTTCGTAAAAATAATTCGGCGGTACGTTAAGAATTCTGGCAAACAGAAGCAGCTTGCCCGCCGATACGTGGCTTACGCCAGTCTCATACTTTTGCATCTGCTGGTAGGAAAAGCCCATTAACTCGGCAAGTTCGGACTGGCTGAGCTTGAGAAGCTTACGTCTTTCTCTGATGCGTTGTCCTATATAGGCGTAGATCGACTCCTGATGCTCCGCGATATTCATTCTGCTTGAACTCCAATAATTAACATTTCTAATTTATGCGACAAACATGGATATATACAACCTGTGATTGTAATCCAGTATTTATACCCTCATGATTGTATGTCGTATTTCTTAATTAATTGGATATGTTATACAAAAGAACAATCATTTTATAATGTCCTGGCGATAAAGTTTACAACCCTTGGGTTGTATTTTGAAAAAAATACCGACTGACAGCCATCAACTTGCCTATCCGTATAAAAACATTTTTCCTAAAAACGTCCGCCACATTGCTTTGACGATCCTTTCTTAGAAAAAGGACTACGCCTTTTACGTGTTCCTTCCAGAAAAAATAAGGTTTATAAACGGCCCTCACCGAAAACCGACGGCGCCGCGGAAATCGGCTTTCTTTATCTTGGCGCCACGCAAATCCGCGCCTGTCAAATTAGCATCGAGAAGGCAGGCTCCTTCAAGATTGGCTTCGCGCAAATCGGCATTGACCAAAAAAGCTTTTTCGAGACGGGCATCCTGTAAATTGGCACCCCGCAAATAGGCCTGTTGCAGATTGGCGCCCGAAAAATTCGTCGGCCATGCCGTGCGGTTAAGCGAGCGCGAAATAGGCATTGCTGAAAAATTGGCGTATTGAAGATTGGCGCTATCAAGCCGCGACATCGAAAAATTAACGCCGCGGCAATCCGCTTTTTCGAAACAAGCACCGCACGCGTTGCTATCGGAAAGGTCCGACATCGTGAACACGGCGTTGGTGAAGGATGCTCCCTCCAGAAGGGCTTTTCTAAGGCTGGCGGCTTGCAATTGGACGCCGTCCAGAAGAACGTTTGAAAGATTGAGTCCGATAAAATCGGCGCGTTTTCCCTCCCGCCCCAGCGTATCGACCCATGTGCGGTGTTCCGCGATAATTTCCTTGATGCTATGCTCAAGCGTATCGAGCGAGCGCGACATCTTGGCGTTGTTGAAGGTCTCGGGAGCGAATTCTTCGATGTGCACAAGGCTGGCCGTCAGATCGGTACCGTCGAACACAGCCCCTTCGAGGTTCGAGTGAAGAAGAACCGTCGAGCTCATATTGGCGTTACTGAAGTTGCAGCCGCGCAAATCAGCGCTTTCAAACGTCGCGCCGTGCAGGTTGCTGCCCGTAAAATTGACGCCGTTGAGCCGGGCTCCCTTGAAGTTGGCGAAACTGAGGTTGGTGGAAAGCTCGATGGCGCTTGAAAACTTCGCGCGTTGTGCGGTCGCATTTTTAAAAATGGCGTCGCTAAGACGCAGCTTTGAATCGGCGGTTTGGACGGGCGTACCGATTCCCCCGCCCCGTTCATGGTGCAAAAGAAGACCGTCGGAAAGATTGGCGTCGTTAAGAATGGCGCCCGTAAAGTCCACGCCCCGCATCTGCGCGCCGCGCAAATCGGCCTGGCTAAGATCGGACTCGAAATAATTCCCGTTATCGAGCGTTGCGCCGAAAAAATTGGCCTGCCGTAACTTGCAATGCGAAAAATTAGCGTAATTAAGAAACGCGCCGACGAATTCCGCCGACGAAAGGTCTTTGTTCGAAAAGTCGAGGTTATGGCCCGTCTGCATGGAAATATCGAGTCGCCGCCCGCCGCGAATACCGCGCATGTATTGGTCATGCTTGATGACCAGTTCGGTAATTTCGCTCTGAAGAACGACGGCCATATTTTGACATCAGGAAGGGGAAAAATCAGAAGCTGATAGTTTCACCGTATATGGTGAATATTAGGTAAACAAGCCGGTTGCCTTTTCCTTACTTGTGGACGCAAAGGATTGTCGCATCAGGAGATCCCTGAAAACGGAACGTGCCATAGTGTGTAAGGCGGCTTTGAGGATCGAGCCATATTTTTCCTCCGATCTCGCGCCAACGGCGGCAAAACGTAAAATCTTCGCTGAGGTAAGCGTTCGTTCCGGGTTCAATGATGCAATCGAACAGAGCGTATTGGTTGTCGCTGGCTTCTTTGGGAATGGGATAGACGTGGGCAAGGGTATATTTCGTCTGCGAATAAGCAAAAATCATACGTTCGAGACAAGAGCGTCGAAGCATCATAAAGCCTGTTCCTGCGTATATTCCCGTCACGAAACCGTCTCTATGCTCCCTCTCCTTTTCAGGGCACGGCATGCCGACAAAATGCAATCCCGTTTCGGCAAGTTTCTCTGTGTCCATGTCCGGAGACATTTTTTTCTTTGCCTGCGCCCAATCATAGTTTTTGACGGGATACATCCCCGCGACGACCTCGTGATTAAACTTGAGCATGCGATGGACGTCTTCGGGATGAAAAGAAATGTCCGCATCAATGAACATCAGGTGCGTAGCCTGAGGCATATCGAGAAAAGTCGACACCAGTTTGTTGCGGCTGCGGGTAATGAGGGAATCCCCGCCGAGCAGCGCCAGGCTGACGTCAAAATCGTTTCGGGATGCGTACCCCATCAACTGGATAACGGATTCCATATACCCCTGAAATACTTGTCCGCCGTAACAAGGGGTGCCGATGAGAATAAAAGGTTTCATGAAAAGAAGGGGCTAGAGGCCGAGGTTGAAGGAAATTGGCTTCTGGTATCCCCTATATTTCCCGTATCGGCAACAAAATCAACCAAAAGTTAAAAAAGTTTACCCCATAGTCCACAGGGTGTGCCGTCCAACAGGCCTTTTGCCGCTCTTCACCAGAAGGGAGGCTTTGAAAGGCTGCTTTCGTCTTTGCGTAAATAGTTCCGGGTTCCCGTGGCAAACGTGTCTTTTCCCCTTCTGAGTCGTTTTCGCCTTTTGGCTTTGAGCGCCGTAGCTCTTTGCGCCGGGTCCGGGCTTGCCCATGCCGACGTCTATGTGACGGCGGCGGCTGAAACCGATCAGATGTCTGTGCTGTTCTTCGGCCTTCTGATCGGCGCCGTCCTTTCCGCCACGGCGTATTTGTTTTTTATCTGGGTCGTGATGCGCGATCGCGGGCAGGTGTTTCTTATTCTCTTTCTTCTCTGCCTTTGCGCGAATATCTTCAGTTCCAATACTTTTTTGATGAATAAACTTGGCTTCTACGACCCTCTGCAACGTGAATTTGTGGCGAATCTCAGCCTTATCTCGTCATGGATATCGGCTTTGTTTTTCACGTTCTATTTTCTTGAACTCGACATCAACAATCCGGGCTTCAGGCTTCCTTTCGTCCTTCTCGGCGTTTCTTTGCTTCTTTTTCTGCTTTATTCTTTAATCAATTCGACGCTGGCCTATTTTGCGATGCCGGCTGTCGGTGTGATTAT
>CAZQOE010000043.1:0-5781 GCA_964594935.1 uncultured Rhodospirillaceae bacterium
ACCCAAGCCTTCATCAGGGCATCAAGGACTATAGCAACTGGCCGACGCTGCCGCAGCTTTACGTCAAGGGCGAGTTTGTCGGCGGTAGCGATATCATGCGCGAGATGGTTCAGGAGGGCGAGTTTCAAAAGCTGCTTTCCGCCAAGGGCGTTCCGTTCGAAAACAGATAGATTTTAATGAGTCTGTGAAACATGTTTAGGAAACATGGCTACCGCTTTGTTTGTGAAGGAAAACGCGGCGGCTTTTTCGTATATATGGGCCAAAAAGGCCGTTTTCGGGCGGCTTAGCTCCAAGAAAAAGGGTGCGATGAAAGCTTTCTTTTTCGGAGCTTTTCATTTATAAAATCGTTCCAGCCAAAAACTAGGTTTCTTTATGGTCGGCCTGAGTCGCAAGGCACAGGTTTGGCGGTTTTTTGTTTGTTGTTTTTGAAGGGGCTTTCCGATGCAGAACGTTTTGCTTGTCGTCCAACTTATTATTGCCGTGGCGCTTGTCGCCGTGATCATGATCCAGCGCACCGCGCAGGACGGCGGCGGCCTTATGGGCGGCGGCGGAGGCGGCACGATGGGCGGATTGTTCACGGCGCGCGGGTCGGCAAACCTGTTGACCCGAACGACCGCGATTCTGGCGGTTCTCTTTCTTCTCAACAGCCTTGTGCTCGGAGCTATGGCCAGCGCGCAGCATAAAAAAGGCAGCCTCTTGGATCAAATCGCGCCCGTGGCGCCCGTTGAACAAAGCAAAGAAGCTCCGGTAGCTCCTGAGGCCCCGCAAGTGCCTTTGGCGCAGTAAGGTTTTTATAAAGAAGGCGTCCGATTGATTGTTTAAGGCGATGGGATTAGTGCAATGACACGTTTTGTTTTTATTACCGGCGGCGTTGTGTCCTCGTTGGGCAAGGGGATCGCGTCCTCGGCGCTCGGCGCTCTTTTACAGGCGCGGGGCTACAAAGTCCGCCTTCGCAAGCTTGATCCCTACCTGAACGTCGATCCCGGCACGATGGCGCCCACGCAGCACGGCGAAGTCTATGTGACGGACGACGGGGCCGAAACCGATCTTGACCTCGGGCACTATGAAAGATTCACGGGCGTGGCCTCGCGGCAAAGCGATAACGTCACGTCGGGCAGGATTTATTCGACCGTTATCGGCAAGGAACGGCACGGCGATTATCTGGGCGCGACCGTTCAGGTCATTCCGCATGTGACCGACGCGATCAAGGAATTCGTCCGCGCCGATTTGCACGACGAAGATTTTTGCATGGTCGAAATCGGCGGCACGGTGGGCGACATCGAAAGCCTTCCGTACCTTGAGGCAATTCGCCAGTTGAGAAACGAAGAGGGTTCCGAAAACTGCCTGTTTATCCATTTGACGTTGCTGCCGTTCATTAAATCGGCAGGCGAACTTAAGACCAAGCCGACCCAGCATTCGGTGAAGGAGCTTCTGAGCGTCGGTATTCAACCGGAAATCCTTTTGTGCCGCGCCGAACGCACGATACCCGAAAACGAACGCCGGAAAATCGCGCTGTTCTGCAACGTCAAGCCTGCTTGCGTGATCGAAGCGCTCGATATGGACACGATTTATAACGTGCCGGTCAAATATCACGAGCAGGGGTTGGACGAGCAGGTCGTCCGTTATTTCAAACTGCCCGTCGAGCCGAAACCAAACCTGACGCCGTGGAAGAATATCGTTCAACGCATCCGCGAACCCGAGGGCGAAGTGACGATTGCCGTTGTAGGTAAGTACACAAGCCTTTTGGACAGCTATAAATCGTTGTCCGAGGCGCTGACGCACGGCGGCATCGCCAACAACGTGCGCGTCAATCTGAAATGGCTGGATTCGCAGGTGTTCGAGGCCGCCGATACGCTGCATTACCTTGAAGATGTGGACGGCATTTTGGTTCCCGGCGGTTTCGGCGAGCGCGGGACGGAAGGCAAAATCCGCGCGGCGCAGTTCGCGCGCGAAAAGAAAATTCCCTATTTCGGCATATGTTTCGGGATGCAACTGGCGGTCATCGAAGCGGCGCGGAGCCTTGGCGGCGTGCCCGAAGCGACGTCGAGCGAATTCGGCGCCAGCAAGCATGCCGTCATCGGCCTGATGACGGAATGGATGAAGGGCAACAAAATCGAAATCCGCAAATCAAACGGCGATTTGGGCGGGACGATGCGCCTTGGCGCTTATCCGTGCAAACTGACGAAGGGCACGAAGGCACACGAAATATACGGCACCGACCTTATTCACGAACGCCACAGGCACCGGTACGAAGTGAATACGACTTATAGGGCACAACTGGAAAAGGCGGGGCTGGTTTTCTGCGGCATGTCGCCTGACGGCGCGTTGCCCGAAATGGTCGAACGCAAAGACCATCCGTGGTTTATCGGCGTCCAGTTCCATCCGGAATTAAGGTCGAAGCCGCTTGACCCGCATCCCTTGTTCCGCTCGTTCATCGCGGCGGCGGTGCAGAAGTCGCGGCTGGTTTAAGCGGGAGACCTTTGCGGACAATGAGTCGAAAAAAGTTTATTGAACCGTCCTAGCCTGTTTGAGTTTTTCCCATTTTGGCGCGTTTGGCGGCGATGTATTTTTCGTTGTGCGGATTGGTTGCCGTCCACAGGGGGACTTGGGCGCTTACGGCAATACCGTTTATTTCGAGTGTGTGACACTCTTGCATGTTGATGGTCAACAGCGCTACTTGTTGTATTCCGAAGTGCTTATTTAGCCAAAAATGCAGAGTCTTAGCTCGGGCCTGCAGATAGTCCGCTCGGTTTATTGATAGTATACGTATTCTTTGCTTTGGCCAGATTTATCTCATGCTCATCTTTCATGGACTTATTGGGCGCTCTTTCTTCTTTAAGTTTATGTATTTCAGTAAGACGACGTTCTTTCGCTAATTCTTTATCTTTTGAGGCAGAAACACCTGGAGTGGGCGCGTTCTGTTCACCAAATTCTGCGGAGTGCAGGCTCTTCAGCGCCGCATGTCTTGCAAAGTCATGTCTGCCTTGGAGTCCGTTCATTCTGCCCATAATAAGCTCCTTAAAAATCCAATAAAAATAAGGTTAACTAGCTCTATTTGTAATTCATTGTATAATAAAACACTTTCAATATTGTTAATTTCTAACCAGAAAATTTTGCAGAAATAATCCTGCATTTTCAGTTGGTCAGAGGATCAAAACAGCCCTTGGAGCGGGTTGGCTGTTTACCATAAGTTCAATGGTCATCCCAATAAATGCTGACTGAAAAAATATGGAAATGCGGCTAAACGTGGCCCATTTTTGCGCGTTTGGCGGCGATGTATTTTTCGTTGTGGGGGTTTGTGGTCGTCCATAATGGAACTTGCGCGCTGACGGTAATTCCGCCTTTTTCCAACGCGCCGACTTTATCGCTGTTGTTGGTCAGCAGCTTCACTTTTTTAAGCCCGAAATGCTTGAGGATGTCCACGGCGACCGCGTAGTCGCGCTCGTCCTGCCCGAAGCCCAGATGCACGTTGGCCTGATAGGTATCCATGCCTTTTTCCTGAAGCGCATAGGCGCGGATTTTGTTGCCGAGGCCGATGCCGCGCCCTTCGTGCCCGCGTAAATATATCAAAAGCCCGCAGCCTGCTTTTTCAATAAGCTCCATCGAAACTTCAAGCTGATCGCGGCAATCGCAGCGCAGAGATCCCAGAATATCCCCCGTCGCGCACTCGGAATGCACGCGCACGAGACAATCGTCGGTGGGCGTTCCTTTGATCAAAACGATATGTTCGACGTCGTTCGGGCCCGTATAAATCTGTAGTTCAAATTTTCCGTAACGCGTCGGCAATAATGCTGAAGGAATATTCATATATCCGCCTTATCTGGACAACAATTCGCATGCATGTCTCATTCGATTGCATGCGTCGCGCAGCGACTCGGTCGATGTCGCGTAGGATATGCGGAACGACGGGCTTAGTCCAAAACCAAAGCCCGGAACGACGGCTACGCCTACGCTTTCGAGCAAATAGGTCGTGAAATCGGCGTCGTTGGCGATGATTTTGCCGTCCTCTGTTTTGCTGCCGATGAAAGCCGCGCAACTGGGGAAGGCGTAAAAAGCGCCTTCAGGCTTGAGGCAGTAAAGACCACGAATTTTGTTGAGTTCGCCGATGACAAGATCGCGCCGTTCCTGAAAAATTTTGGTCCGGTCTTTGATAAAATCCTGCGGGCCGTTAAGCGCCGCAATCGCCGCCGCTTGGCTGACTGAGCTGGGATTGCCCGTCGAATGGCCCTGAACTTCGGCCATTTTCTTGATAAGCGCTTCGGGGCCGCCCGCGTAGCCGATGCGCCATCCCGTCATGCTGTAGGCTTTCGACACGCCGCTGACGGTCAGCGTACGGTTGTAAAGCGCGGGTTCGATTTCGGCCATCGTGCTGAATTTGAAATTATCGAAAACAATGTGTTCGTAGATATCGTCGGATAAAATCCACACATCCGGATGACGCAGCAGAACATCGGCCAATCCGCGTAATTCGGCCTGCGTATAGGCGGCGCCCGACGGATTGCACGGCGAATTCAAAATCAGCCATTTGGTTTTCGGCGTGATGGCGCGTTCGAGATCGGCGGGAGATATTTTGAATTTGCCGGATGCCGTCGTCGGCACAAAGACTGGAACGCCTTCGGCCAGCAAAACCATATCGGGATACGAAACCCAATAGGGCGCGGGGATAATCACTTCGTCTCCGGCGGAAAGCGACGCCATCAGCGCGTTATAAATGACCTGTTTGCCGCCCGCGCCGACGGAAATCTGGCTTGTCTTGTACCCAAGGCGGTTTTCGCGCGCGAATTTGTCGGCCACGGCTTGCTTGAGGGCAGGGGTTCCGTCCACCGCCGTGTATTTCGTTTCTCCGCGCGCAATGGCGGCGCAAGCCGCTTCCTTGATAAAATCCGGCGTATCGAAGTCAGGCTCTCCCGCCGCGAGGCTGATGATATCCTTGCCTTGTGCTTTGAGTTCAAGCGCGAGGCGCGTGGCCGCAAGCGTGGGCGACGCCATAATCTTCGAAAGCCTTTGCGCGATGAACGAGGCAGACATAGAGGACTCCGGTTGCGAAGCCCGTCTTATAATCTTTTACCCGCGAAGGCGCAATTTCATTGATTTTCCGCAAGGGGACTGCTACTTTTGCCTCATGAAGACGGAAATCCATTCGGCAAATGCTTCCGCTGCGGCCTTTCGCGGCGGGTTTGCTTATGGGTATTTTTATTGGTTCCGGTAACACCGGAACACATCAGACTCGCTCTCATCCCACATCGTTAGACAAATTTTTACAAATACCCGCTAAGCACGGGTATCAACCTTAAGGCTAAAATCATGACAAACCATATCTGGGCTCCCGACAGTTGGCGCAGGAAATCGGCGAAGCAATTGCCGGTTTATACCGACGCGACGAAGCTGGCCGAAGTCGAAAAACATCTCGAAAAATTGCCGCCGCTCGTTTTTGCGGGCGAGGCGCGTAATTTGAAGAACAGGCTTGCGAAGGTCGCCGTCGGCGACGCGTTTTTGTTCATGGGCGGCGACTGCGCCGAGAGCTTTGCCGAATTTTCCGCCAACAACATCCGTGACACGCTGCGCATCATTTTGCAGATGTCGATTATTCTTATCTTCGGCGGCGGCATTCCGGTCGTCAAGGTCGGACGCATGGCGGGACAGTTCGCCAAGCCGCGTTCCGATGATTTCGAAACGAAAGACGGCGTGAAATTGCCCAGCTATCGTGGCGACATCGTCAACGGCCTCGAATTTACCGAGGAAGCGCGGCGTCCCGATCCTGAACGCATGGTTGTGGCCTAT
>CAZQOE010000043.1:5791-11159 GCA_964594935.1 uncultured Rhodospirillaceae bacterium
CAGGGCGGCTATTCTGACTTGCATCGCGTGCATCAATGGAATTTGGGCTTTGTCGACCGCAGCTTGCAGGGAAAGCGATACCGCGATCTGGCAAGCCGCATCACCGAAACGCTTGATTTCATGGCGGCGTGCAATATTACGTCCGAAACGTCGCCGCAAATCCGCGAGACCGAGTTCTACACCTCGCACGAAGCGCTTCTGTTGCCCTACGAACAGGCGATGACCCGCATCGATAGCACGACGAACGAATGGTACGACGTTTCCGCCCACATGCTGTGGATAGGCGAACGCACGCGCCAGCCCGACAACGCGCACGTCGAATTCTTGCGCGGCGTCAAAAACCCCATCGGCCTTAAATGCGGGCCGAAGATGGACGCGGATTCTTTGCGGCGGCTGGCCGAAATCCTGAACCCGAAAAACGAGCCCGGACGCCTGACACTTATCGCGCGCATGGGCGACGACAAAGTCAGGGATAGCCTGCCGCCTTTGCTTCGCGCCATGGAAAGGGCGGGGCGGAAGGAGGCTTGGTGCTGCGATCCGATGCACGGCAATACCCATGTGTCGGAAAGCGGCTATAAAACCCGCGATTTCGGCGCCATCCTCAACGAGGTGCGCGGTTTCTTCGACGTTTGCCGCGCCGAAGGCGTGCATCCGGGCGGCGTCCATCTTGAAATGACGGGCAAGGAAGTGACCGAATGCATCGGCGGCGTCTCGGCCGTGTCGGACGCGGGGCTTGCGAGCCGCTACGAAACGCATTGCGACCCGCGCTTGAATGCGACACAAGCGCTGGAATTGGCTTTTCTGATAGCCGATTATGTTAAGCAGGGAAGAAAAACAGGGGCTTAATCTGTTTTTAACCTCAGCGCGCCAATTTATCCGGACGGACTTCAAGTCGAGGTTATCCGGATAGATGAAGCTGCGCGTTACGCATAAATATGTGTTGGGCGGGGCGGCGGTGTGCGCCGCGCTTTTGGGCTGTGCCCTGTATTTTTGGATGCCTGCGCGCGCGCCAGTATCTGACGTCGTTGTTGAAATTCCTAAACCCCAGCAGGAGATTCCAAAAAATGAAGAAACTCAAGAAGCTGTACCTGAGCCTCCTCCCGAAGAAGAGAAAAAAGAAGAGCAGCCTGTCGAACAGCCTGCGCCGCCTCCTGAAGTCCAAAAGGAGGTTCAGCCTCCCGTCGTCGAGGTTCCTCCCGAGGTTGTCAAAAAGCCGGAAGTTCCGCCTCCGCCGGTCGTAAAAAAGCCGGAACCCGAGCCCGTCAAGCCGCCGAAGCTTGAGCCGCCCGTCGTGAAGGAGCCGGAACCCGCGCCGCCGCCGGTTATCATCGAAAAACCTGCGCCGCCCCCGCCACCTCCTCCGGCGCCTGTCGAAAAAGAGCCGGAACCGGCGCCGTCGCCCGTTATCATTGAGGAACCGGAGCCTGAGCCGCCGCCGGTTCAAAAACCACGGGCGACATACACCAAGCCGACCTATTTCGTGAACAGGGAGGTCGAATCCGACAACATCAAGATGTTTCCGCGGTGGACGGGCATGCTTTCGCGGTACAGCTCCGATGCGCGGAAGCTCGACGACGTTTGCGGGGCGCGCCCGCATCCGTCCTCGCCGTGCAAGTTGCTGGAATGGAAAAACTTCCTTGAAGATTTGCGCAACGCGCCGCTTGTCGAGCAGTTGCGCGAGGTGAACCGTTTTCTCAACAAATACCCTTATATCGACGATATCGTGAACTGGGGCTTCGACAATTACTGGGAGACGCCTTACGAATTCCAGCGCAAGAGCGGCAACTGCAAGGACTACGCCATCGCCAAGTTCATGTCGCTGCGGGCAATAGGCGTTTCCAACGATATCATGCGCATCGTCGTCCTCAAGGACCTGAATCTGGGCGGCATTATTCACGCCATACTGGTTGTTTCCACGGACGAAAAGTCATATATATTGGACAACCAGATCAAGCAGCTTGTGACCACCGACAAGGTTTATCACTACGTTCCTATATACTCCATCAACGAAGAGCATTGGTGGCAGCATTTCGTATTGGACTAAGTCGGGCATCGCGGCCGGAAGGGGATAGCGAGTCATGCATCTTATGCAAAGCGAATTTCCGAAACTGAAAAGTCCGTCGATTAATCCTCATATCCTTATCATTCTTGTCGCCATCATCGCCGTTATCGGCGGCACTATCACGAACAGCTTTATCGGAACCGAAAGGAGCCGCGAGCTTCTGCTGTGGCAAAACAAACTGAGCCTTATCGCCGACAGCCGCGCGGCGGACGTGGAAGGCTGGGTCGACCGGCATTTCAAGGAGCTTGGCGACGTGGCGGGGAATCCGTCTTTGCAGCTTTACCTGACCGAGCTTCTGGGCGGCCCCGATATCCGTATTGCCGAAGACCCCGCGCAGGCCACTTATATGCGCAATCTGCTTTCCATCACCGCCGACAGGCTCGGTTTTGTCGAGCGCGCGTCAAAGGAAATCCAGTCCATCAACGCCAGCGTCAATCCGCCATCGGGCGTCGGGCTTGCGATTGTCGATAAGGCCAATAAAATCGTCGTTTCGACGACGGGCTTGCCCGCGTTCGATGCCGTCCTGTCGCGCAAGGTCGAGGAAGCGCCCAAAGGGCAGGCGTCCCTTATCGATGTTTTTAAAACCGAGGACGGCAAAAACCACATAGGGTTTATGCTGCCGATTTTCCCCGTTCAATCCGAGGGCGAGGTTGTGGAGCCGTTGGGCTTCCTTGTCGGCGTCAAGAACGTGGACGACGGCCTTTTCAAATTTTTGCGCCATCCCGGGACGACGGAAAACACGCTTGAAGCCGTTTTGCTGCGCAGGGAAGGGGATAACGTCGCTTTTCTTTCGCCGCAGGAAAACGAAAAAGACGCCGCGCCCGTGCTGGCGCTCAATACGCCCGACCTTGACGCGGCTTTTGCGATAACGTCGCCCGGGGGATTCGCGGTGAAAAAGAACGCCGACGCGCGCCTGTCGCTCGTCACAAGCCGCGCGATTGCGCGGACGCCGTGGATTATGATGCTTCACGTCGACCGCGATCAGGCCATGAGCGGAAGCGACCTTCGCTTGCGGCAAATCGAATTCAGCCTGATTTTCGCCTTGCTTGCGATGATCGGCGGCATCGTTTCCGTGTGGTATTACGGAACGTCCAAAAGGTCTTTGCTGCTGTCGCTTGAAACCCAGCGGATGGCCATTCGCTCGGCGGCGCAGGAAAAGCTTCTTCGCGTCGTGGCCGACAATCAGCTGGAACCCATCGTTATCGCGGACCAGAACAACGTCGCCCACTTCGCCAACGCCAAGGCGGCGCGGGCTTTTCGCCTTTTGCCGCCCGACGTTCCGGGCAAGGCTCTTGCCGCGCTTATGGGCGCATCGCTGGCCAAGGGCTACGAAGAGGCCAACAAGGTCGCGCTGTCGCGCAACGCGCCTTTTATGCGCACATGGTCGATCGAGGGCGGCGCGGGCACAAAAATCATTCGCTCCGCGCATGTTCCTTTGCCGCACGTTCCCGTCGAAGGCTTGCCGGTCGCGACGCCCGGCGTGTTGATGATCGATCAGGACATCACCGAGATCGTGAACGAGCGCGAACACCGCATGCGCATTTTGCGGCAGGTCATCGATATGCTGATGACGATGGTCGACAGGCACGATCCCTATGCCGCAAGCCATTCAGGATGCGTCGCGATGGTGGCGCGCGCCGTCGCCACGGAAATGGGCCTTGATAACTCGCGCATCGAAACGGCAGAGACGGCGGGCAATTTGATGAACATCGGCAAGATCGTGGTGCCGTCCGAAGTTCTGACGAAACCGTCGGCCCTTACCGAAGACGAAATGCGGACGATTCACGAATCCATCCAGAGCAGCATCAAGCTTCTGGAAAAAATCGAATTCGACGGCCCCGTCGTCGACACGCTGCGCCAAGCGCCCGAACACTATGACGGCACAGGACCGATGAAGCTGAAGGGCGAGGATATCCTTATCACGGCGCGCATCATCGCCGTCGCCAACGCCTTTGTCGGCATGATCAGCGTTCGCGCCTATCGTCAGGCGTTGACGCAGGATCAGGCCATCAAGAACCTTCTGGAGCAAATCGGCACGCACTTCGACCGCCGCGTCGTCATTGCCTTGGCCGACTTTGTCGAAAACAAGCAGGGCAGGGAAGCGATTGAAAAGTTGATTCCGGCAGAGGGGAAGGCGGAGTAAAGTTTTGCCTTCTTCAACTCAGCGCTGAGAACTTGATGTTTATCGCTTCGGCATCGCGCCGTTCCGGCTTTGCCATGTCGTCACGCCAATACATGTAAGAAATAGGCTTGATGGGGTTAATAGCTGCGGCATAAGCTTCGCCATTCGTATCAATTGCGTGGATAACAAGAGTTCTCAAAGCGCCGCCACGCAAGCGCCGGACGTTCCCAATGGCATAATGCACGGCCTCGCGCACATTATCGCCAGACTCCAGTCGCCCCACAACGCAGCCGGCGACCTTGGCGCGCATCGCCATTTCGCCAGTCCATGTGCAAGCAGCGCCACCGAATTTGCTATCTACGTAGTATCCTGCACCCGGTACTCCCGTATCCCCTGCACGACCTGGGTACTTGTAATCCCATCCGCTGGTGCTGGACGCACAGGATAAACCTGAACCATCGCTTGCGATCATGACTGTTGTGTCGAAATTTCTTTCATCGGGAGAGGTCATACTCCGGACAATATTCATCAAGCGTGTGTCGTCGGACTTGCCGAGAAGTGGTTTGACCCTTTCTTCCCACTCACGGCGCTGGGGTTCATAAAGAACAGGTTCTGGCGCAAAACCAATTTCCAAAGCGTATTGATCTGCGCCATTGCCAACAAGGACGCAGTGCGTTCCTTCATTCATCAGTTGGTGCGCGACACGTACGGGGAGACAATTTTTGATGCACATCACCGCTCCGAAATTAAGCGAGTTGCCGTCCATGAAGGCGCCATCTAGTTCCATTTCACCCAATATATTAGGTGCGCCGCCATAGCCGACTGAGTAGTCATTTGGGTCTTGTTCAAGCGTACGAACGGCCCGAACCAGAACTTTGTCACGACTTATCCCGTCACACAGCTCTTGAGCGGCTTCATTAAGGCCTTGTTCATGGTCAAAGGTCCGAAGGAAAAATTTTCGCATAGTCCAGTTTGCCTATAGTTATGGCCTTCATTCGTATAACTTAAACCAAGTGAAGGATTGGGCCCAGTAAAACGTGGCAAGCTCCCGACAGTTTGTTGTAGCCGACAAAAAGCCCCGCTCCTGAATGAACAGAAGCGGGGCTTTTTAATTCAGCCTGCGGGCTTAGAAGCGCGCCGACAGCGAGAAGTAGAGTCTCGGGTTGTGGCGGTATCCCGTCGGG
>CAZQOE010000044.1:0-10978 GCA_964594935.1 uncultured Rhodospirillaceae bacterium
TACCGCCCCCGGGTCCGCAGCGTCTATTCCACAAGGCGTTTATCGCCATAGTCGGCAAGCCGACAGCACCCTTATACCACAAAATGGTTTATGAAAGTAAATCGAGATTTTAAGTAGTTCAAACAGCCCTAACGGGTTGATTTTGTGAACCCGATTAAAACGCGGTAGGAAGGCCCCGTTATTAACTCTTTTGCAGATATCGGGATGAATACATGCAAGGGCTCGACTATTTCGGCAATCTTATTATCCCCAGAAAACTTGAATTGAGCCGTCACTACTTCGCGGTTCAAAACAGCGTCGGCCGGATCGACCACAGCAATAAAGTACGGAAAACTTATCTGATCCCCGCCAAGACGCGGGCCTTTCATCGCGCTGGCGTGCAGCTTGAAGGAAATGTCGATTCCTGCCGGATCGCTATCTTTGCGATAGGCGCAATCGCCTTCGATTTTCTTAAGGCGGGCTTTTGCAACAAATTGCGAAGCGTCGGGTTTTTCGCCGCCGTAATCAAACTCTTCATCCGCTTGCCTTAATATGGCGACTTGCGGGCAGATAAGGTTATCCGTCCTGATTTCGGGCTCCGGCGCAGCCATTTCTTCTTCAGAAATTTTTGGTTTATCGTCGCCGCTTCCACAAGAAGTCAAAGCGAAAAGAACGAGTAAAAGGCCGAACTTTTTCATGATCAATCTCCTGCACTATTGCCTTACGCCTTGAGTTTATAACCGCTTTCGAAAAGATAATGGGTCGCGCCCAGAAGCCCTAGATTGACCGCAAGCACAAAGGCCATCCCAATCCACAGATTTCCTTCAGATACTCCGATAAAGCCATAACGAAAGCCGTCGATAAAGTAAAAGAACGGATTTGCCGTGCAGATAAAGCGCCACTTTTCAGGCAGACTTTCGATGCTGAAGAACGTTCCCGACAATATCGTCGCGGGAAGGACGATAAAACTGTGGATGGCGATCATGTTATCAAATTTGTCAGCCCAAATCCCCGTGATCGTGCCTATCAGAGCCAGCATCATCGACCCCATAATCGCATGGTAAAGGATGAAAAAAAGGCTCTGCACTTCTATGTGTACAAAGAAAACAAGGCACGCCATACACCCCACCCCAACCATCAGGCCTCGTGTAATGCCGCCGGTTATATAGCTTATTGTCAGCTCGAACGACGACAACGGGGGCATCAGAACATCGACGATGTTGCCTTGAACCTTTGAAAGAACCAGAGATCCGGCGGTATTCATAAAGGCGTTCTGGGCGATGGTCATCATAACGATGCCGGGCACGAGAAACGCCAAAGAAACCGCACCACCAGCATGTGGTTGGCTTCCGCTCAACACAAACGCAAACATCGCAAAAAACAGAAGCGTCGAGACGATGGGCGCAAGGATCGTTTGCGCATAAGCTTTTAGAAATCGCTTGATTTCCTTGTCAATCATCGTCCATAGGCCGAGCCAATTGACGTGGCCAATGTGTCGCGGATGGAGGGCGGGAATGGAAGATGTCATGCCTTTACCTTACCCTATTTTTTTGTCGGATCAACGCCCATACACCAGCAGATAATCGCTTTATGCGCGTGCAGGCGGTTTTCCGCTTCGTCCCATGCTGCGGATTGCGCACCATCAAGAACGGAGTCCGTCACTTCCTCGCCGCGATGCGCGGGTAAGCAATGCATAAAGATGGCATTCTTTGCTCCGCGCTTCATGATTGTATCATCCACACGGAATGGCGTAAGCAACTGTTCGCGGACGCTGACGTCGCTGTTGTGCATCGAAACCCAGCAGTCGGTAAGAACAATGTCGGCACCCTTACCGGCGTCAATATTTGCCGTGACATTGATTTTACCTCCCGCCTTTTGCAAAGATGCCAAAAGCTGGGCATTTGGGGCAAACTCTGGCGGGCAAATGACCGTAATCGAAAAGCCCATAACTGGCGCAGCGTGCATCCAACTGTTCAACACGTTATTATCACCGTCGCCGTACCACACGACTTTTTTACCCGTAAGATCGCCGAGGCGTTCTTCCGCCGTCATAAGATCGGCGATTACCTGACCCGGGTGCGAAATGTCGGTCAGGCCATTAATGACGGGGATTGAGGCTCCTTCGGCAAGTTCGTGCAATTTGTGCGCGGCGAAGGTGCGGATCATGACGATATCGACATAACGCGAAAGGACGCGGCCCGTATCGGCGATGGTTTCGCCGCGACCAAGCTGGATTTCGGCCCCCGTTAACGTCGTGACTGCGCCACCTAGTTGCCGCATGCCGACTTCGAACGAGACGCGCGTGCGGGTGGAGGGTTTTTCAAAAATGAGCGCAAGCGTTTTGCCTTCCATCGGCCGGTAGGCCAACGGAGCTTTTTTTAACTTGTGCCCGAGCGCGATAATCTTTTTTACTTCCTGCGGCGGAAGCAAATTGAGTTCGAGAAAATCCCGACATTCTGCTGCTTTTTTCATTTTCATTTCATCCTCGCCTTCCAGAACCATACATAAAACAGACCCAAAACAAAACAGGGAAGGCTTTCGCCTTCCCCGTTGTCGATAGAATTGGCAAAAGCCGGTTAGCGTTTGCTGAACTGGAATCGCTTGCGGGCCTTGACGCGGCCATACTTCTTGCGTTCGACGACACGCGCGTCGCGGCGCAGGAATTTGGCAACCTTTAAGGGCTTGCGAAGTTCGGGCTCGAAAAAGGTCAGAGCCTTTGAAATGCCATGCTTAACGGCGCCCGCTTGGCCTGACAATCCGCCGCCGACCACATTGACTTCGACGTCGAACTGATTGGCGCGATCCGCTACGGCGAAAGGCTGGTGAACAATCATCTGCAGAACAGGACGCGCAAAGTAAACTTCGACAGGGCGTCCATTGACGACGATTTTGCCGCTGCCCGGCTTAAGCCAGACGCGAGCGATTGCGTTTTTGCGCTTACCCGTCGCGCAAGCACGGCCATACTTGTCGACTTTCTTGACGTGTTCTTTGGGGCCTTCATCAGCTGAGACGACAACAGGAGCCTCGACGGCGGTTACTGTTTCAACGAAGGCGGCCTTTTCTTCCTTCTTAGCTTTTTCCTTTACGGCGGCCTTGATGCCGGTAAGCGTGGATGTTTTTTTACTACGCGGTGTGGTGGCCATGTTTTAGCCCCTCTTATTCTTGGTGTTACGGGCGGCGAAATCGACCTTCGCCGGATTCTGCGCGGTATGCGGATGTTCCGCGCCCGCATAGACCTTGAGGTACGTCATCTGGCGACGGCCCAAAGGTCCGTTCGGCATCATGCGTTCGACCGCTTTCATAATTACGCGTTCGGGATGTTCGCTTGCGAGAATGTACGCGCGTGTACGGGCCTTGATCCCGCCCGGATGCCCCGTGTGATAGTAGAAATTCTTTTCTTCCGCCTTTTTGCCGGTAATTTTGACTTTTTCAGCGTTGATAACGATGACGTTGTCGCCGCTATCGACCGACGGCGTAAACGTTGGGCGATGCTTGCCGCGCAACATGGCGACAATTCCGGCCGCCAAGCGGCCCAGAACGACGCCGTCGGCGTCGACGACGACCCACTTTTTCTTGACGTCTTGGTGCTTCAATTCAAAGCTTTTGCTTTGCACCGTTTTTGCAATACGAATTTTTCCGGACATGGTGTCTCCTTAGTTAGGCGCGCTTTGTACATATTCCGTTGGGGCAAAGTCAACACAATTAAGCAAAATCAGGCATATTTTATATGTGGTATTATGATACCATATTCTGGCACTTGAACAGTATTTGGTTGCGAAAAAGCCCTAAAAACGGGATAAAGCCGCATGAATATGAAGATGTTAGACGATTTTTTTACATCTATCAGGATCTGAAAATGGCACTGGATACCATCGTTCGCGTCATTGACGTACAGGCTTCGGCAAAAGGCTGCAAGGTCGTTTATGCCATCGAGGATCATGAAACTTTCTGCCTTTGGGAAGGGCTTCCGCCAGAATTTGGAGATATTTATATCATCGATACGAAACATCCCGGTAAAAATGCGCGAAAAGTTTGTTCATCACAGGATGGAAAATGGGGCGCAGATAATGATATTTTGCGTTGGCGCAAACCCACTTTTTTAACCAGCAAAACGACACGCATGGAGGTTTTAAGGCGGCGCCATAAAATTCGCCGCGCAATGCGGGATTACCTTGATGGACAGGGATTTACAGAAATTGAAGCCCCCCTGCTCGTTCATGGTGCGCCGCCTGATATGTGCCTTGACTCCTTTAAAATCGAGGATCGCTATCTTATCACCTCATCGGAATATCAGTTAAGAAGGCTGGCAGTCGGCGGCTTTATGCGCACCTATTCTTTGACAAAGAATTTCAGATACGGCGATTGCGATACCAGCGTTCGCAATCCTGAATTTACGATGCTTGAATGGGGCCGCATCGGCAGCGAAATGCGCGATATTGAAAATGACACTGAAAACATGGTCGAAGAAGCTCTTGATGCACTGGAAATGCCTCAGGAAATCTTGTTCGGCGGGCATAAGATCAATTTAAGGGCACCTTGGGACAGAATGAGCGTTCAAGAAGCCGTTGAACGCATAACCGGCGTTGTGATGAAAGATTTTGAGGCTGACTCATGCCAAAAGGCGGCTGCAGCGGCAGGGCTCGAAATTAAGGATGAGTGGATTGAAAACAGGGATTTTCTTTTCAGCCTACTTATGGACGGCATTCAACCTCGCCTTGGCAAGGATCGGCCCGTATTTTTGACCGATTGGCCATTGTTTCAGACGACGACGGCAGCGCCCAATCCTTCTAATCCTTCTTTGGCCATTCGAAGCGAATTGTTTGCATGCGGCATCGAAATCGCCGATGGCTTTGCAGATTTGTCGGACTCTAATTTACAAACGAAACTATTTATGGACGCATTGGCTTTGCGTATTCGCGAAGGCAAAGAAGCCGTCGAATTAGATGAAAAGTATCTGGAGTCGATGCGGCTTGGATATCCGGGAGGCGCGGCAATGGCACTTGGGTTTGACAGGCTTGTGATGCTTTTGACCGACCAAAGCGAGATCAAAAACGTTTTGGCGTTTGGGTGGGATGAGGTTTAGCAACCTCAAAACACTCTTACCCTTTTTTTTGACCTAGAGCTTCTTCAATTCTTTTTAGCGTTTCTTCTTTTCCAAGCAATTCCATAATTCTAAAGATTGGAGGAGAAACAGTAGAGCCCGTTATTATTGCACGAAATGGTTGGGCAATATCTTTCAATTTGATGTTTTTTTCATTCGCATAATTTTTGGCCTCGTTCTCTATTATTTCCATCGTATATGTTTGTTGATTAACTACTCGAGCAGACACTTCTGTAACAATGGTTTTAGCTTCCGGTGTTAGAATCTTTCGAGCCCTTTCGTCTTGTTCAGGAGCCCCGGAACAAAATAGATAATGTTTTACCATGTCTGCAATTTCGACAAGTGTTTGTGCGCGTGGTTTAAGATCCGGGATTTCACAAGTTAGTTTGTTGATTTCATCTAATGACAATTTTCTACCCAAGTCTTTTTCAATGAATGGCGCGGCAAGTTTGGCCAGATCGGCGTCCGGCTTTTCCTTGATGTAGTGCGCGTTGACGTTGTTGAGTTTCGTAAAGTCGAAACGCGCGGGCGATTTGCCAACTCCGTCGAGGTCGAACCATTCAATGGCTTTATTCTGCGGGATGATTTCTTCATCGCCATGCGACCAGCAAAGGCGCAAAAGGTAATTACACACCGCTTCCGGCAGATAGCCGCGTTCGCGGTAGTCGCTGACGGCGGGCGCGCCGTGACGCTTGGACAATTTCGCGCCATCCGGCCCCAAAATCATCGGCAGATGCGCGAACGTGGGAATGTCCCAGCCCATCGCTTTGTAAATCTGCACCTGACGGAAAGTATTGGTCATGTGGTCGTCGCCGCGAATGACGTGAGTGATGCCCATGTCATGGTCGTCCACAACGACCGCGTGCATATACGTTGGCGTGCCGTCGGCACGTAGTAGAACCATATCGTCGAGCTGGCTGTTTTGAACCGTTATCGTTCCCATTACAGCGTCGTGAACCGTCGTTTCGCCCGTTTGGGGCGCTTTAAGGCGGATGACAGGCGGAACGTCTTTCGGCGCATCGCTTGCGGGACGGTCGCGCCAACGTCCGTCGTATCGTTGGGGCAAGCCTTTGGCTTTTTGCTCAGCGCGCATGGCTTCAAGCTCTTGCGGCGAGGCGTAACAATAATACGCCGTTCCGTTGGCAATCATTTGCTTGGCCACTTCGGCGTGGCGGACGCGTTCTTCGTATTGCGAATAGTAATCGCGGCCTTTGTAATTCTTGTTGTCCCAGTCGAGGCCGAGCCACTTCATCCCATCTAAAATCGTCTCTATGGATTCAGGTGTCGAACGCGCACGATCCGTATCTTCGATGCGCAGCAAAAACTTGCCGCCGTGATGCTTGGCAAAAAGCCATGCAAACAGGGCCGTGCGGGCTCCGCCTATATGCAGGAATCCGGTGGGACTTGGGGCAAAACGGGTAACAACAGACATGGAAATGACCTGACCTTGTGCTAATAATTAGAGTCCTTGCACTCTAGTGATTTATTTTGCTTTCGTGAACCCCTTACGCGCCTTTATTGATAATTTTGAACGTGAGCGTACGCGCTGGCCTTTTTGGCTGCCGGTCGCGTTGGCCGTGGGCGTTGTTGCTTATTTCTCCCTGCCCTTTGAGCCGCATTGGGAAATATTGCTTTTGACGCCCTTTTTGGCGGCGGCTTCGTGGCTTATTCGGTCTTATTCGTGGCCTTTGGCCATTGTTTTGTTCGTACTTGCTCTTATAAGCACGGGATTTTCATCAGCGAAAATCGAGGCTCTTCTCGACGAAAGGCCGATGCTCAACCAGCAATTGCCCGTCCTTCCGATTTCGGGGCGCGTTGCCGCGACCGACATTATGCCAGACGGCATAAGATTAACCTTGTCGCATCCGCGTATCGGCGATTTGGCGCCGGACGCGACGCCGGAAAAAGTCCGCGTTAAATTTGACGAACTGACTTTTGACGACGCGCCGCCGACCGGCGCCGAGGTTAGTTTTGTCGGACAACTTAATGCTTTTAGCGAACCTGTCGCGCCCGATGCGACGGACTTTCGCAGACAAGCTTACTATAAACATCTGGGCGGGCTTGGCTGGAGCCGCGATATGATAACTGTCATTGAAGCGGCGCCGCGGGATTATTCGTTAGCCGAAAAGTTTGATTTGTTATTGGAGCGGGCCAGAAAAACTTTGGCACGGCACGTTTATGATAGATTGCCCGGCGACGTTGCCACAATTACCGCGGCGCGGCTTAACGGCGAACAAAGCGCTATTTCGTCGCCCGTTATGGATGCCATGCGGGCATCAGGACTGGCGCATTTGTTTGCGATGTCAGGCGCTAACGTCACGATTATGGCGTTGTTGATCTATTTTCCGTTACGCATGATTTTGGCTTTGTCGCCGTGGCTTGCGCTGCGTTTCCCCATTAAAAAGTGGGCTGCAGGAGCGGCGATTTTTTCGGCCCTTGCTTTTACTTTTCTTATCGGATCTCAAGCGGCCATTATGCGTTCGATGATCATGGTGGGGATCGCCATGGCCGCCATTACGCTCGACCGACACACAAATCCGTTACGGCTTGTAATGCTGTCGGCTTTGCTCGCTATTCTGTTTGCGCCTTCTGCCATGATGGGACCGAGTTTTCAGATGTCCTTTGCCGCCGTATTTTGCCTAATCGCGACGACAAGGTTATTCGGGAAAGAAAAGAAAGACGGTGGATCGATTTATCTTCCCGCAGGGTTGCATTCTTTTCTTTCACATATCGGCGTCATTGCGCGCGCTTCTCTTATAGCGACGGCGGCTACGACGCCTTTTTCCATTTATCATTTTCAGACTTTCAATCTTTACGGTTTTATCTCGAACACGCTCGCTATTCCCCTTACCAGCTTCTGGATTATGCCCTTTACGATTATGGCGTATCTGACGGCGCCGTGGGGAGCGGACGGGTTTTTTATCGATATGGCGGGTATCGGAAACGCCGCAACCATAAGGATTGCAATGACTGTTGCCTCTTGGCCTCATTCGGTTTTCTATTGGCCCGCGATGCCCGATTATGTCCTGATCGCCATCGTGTTGGGAGGATTATGGCTTTGTCTGTGGCGCCAAAAGTGGCGGTATTTGGGTTTGTTGCCAATTATTATTGGAATGATTTACCCGCTTTACACAACATTGCCGGACTTTTTTCTTTCCCCGAACGGTAAAGTCTGGGCCGCCGTCATGAACGATGGCCGGCTTGCCGTATCGAACGCCAAACGCGATAAATTTGCCGTCGAACAATGGCAAAAACGTTTGGGTAACGTCGATGTTATCGACGCAAAAATTTTACCTTCAGATAATGGACAAATTTTGTGCGACGACGCGGGATGCGTTTATCGGCGCGGTGAAATGATCGTCGCCATGCCGATTATCGAGGCTGCGGCGCTTGAAGATTGCGACTTTGCCGACATTATTGTCGCGCCCTTTACCATCAACGAATGTAACGCAAATAAGATAATTGATGTGCAAACATTAGACGCGCATGGTGCGCATGCGATATTTTTCGAAAAGAACGGGCCGCAATATAAGTTTTCACGGGATAGCAAAGGCGCAAGGCCCTGGAGTGTCCGATGGATAAGCACAAAAGAGAAAGCGGAAGACGACGATTAAGTCACCTTCCGCTTTTAATGTTTTAAAGCTCTTTTGCTTATTCCTTGTCGGCCTTTTTGGCTTTCTTGGAAGCCGGCTTTTTGGCCTTTGGAGCTTCTTCTTTTTCGGCCTTTTTATCGTCTTTTTCTGTTATCTCGTCGTCGGCCTTTTTGGCTTTCTTGGCGGCCTTCTTCGGCTTTTCTTCCGCCGAAGCTTCAGGAGCAGCTTCTGCTCCTTCGACCGGAGCGCCGAATGCCGCTTCGACTTGCGCCTTTTCAGCCTTCGCCTTGATCAACGCAGCGCCTTTTTCGGCCTGCACGACAGCTTCTTCCGGCGAACGGGCGACATTGACCGTCACCTTGGTCGTAACTTCAGGATGCAGCTTGATCTTGACCGGGAATAGACCCAGCATCTTGATCGGCGTGTCGATCTGAACCTGCGAACGTTCGAGCTTCTGCCCAACTTCTGCCGCGGATTCGACGACGTCGCGCGCGCTGACCGAACCGAACAACTGGCCCATTTCGCTCGCTTGACGGATGACGACGAGCTTGAGGCCGTCGATCTTCTTGGCCAAAGTTTCAGCCGTAGCGCGTTCAGCCGCATTGCGGGCTTCGAGTTCTGTGCGTTGTTTTTCGAACAGTTCAAGATTAGCCTTGGTCGCGCGAAGCGCCTTCTTTTGCGGCAACAGGTAGTTGCGCGCAAAGCCCGGGCGCACTTTGACCGTCTGGCCAAGATTGCCGAGACGTTCGATGCGTTCCAATAAAATGACTTCGATCATGAGTTCTCTCCTTAGTTCGCGTTGCCGCGCTTGTCAGCGTAGGGCAAGAGAGCGAGAAAACGCGCGCGTTTGATGGCCTGAGCCAGTTCGCGCTGCTTTTTCGCGGATACGGCCGTGATGCGGCTCGGCATAATCTTGCCGCGCTCGGAAATAAAACGCTTCAGGGTCGCGGGGTCCTTGTAGTCGATCTTGGGCGCATTCTTGCCCGTAAACGGACAGCTTTTACGGCCACGGCGGAATCCGCCAAAACCGCCGGCGGCGCCACGCTCGGAACTATCGCGACGCGGACGATCGGAACGTTCGCCAAATGAAGATTCTTCTCTGCTCATACGGCTTCTCCTTCAGAAACAGTTGCTTCGGCGCGAGGCGCACGGCGGGGACGATCCGAACGATCGCCGCCACGGTCGCGATCGCCGAACGAAGGGCGCTCGCTACGTTCATCTTTGCGCAAAATGGCCGAGGGGCCGGCTTCATGTTCGTCTACACGGATCGTCATAAAGCGAAGAACGTCTTCGTTGAGCTTCATGTTGCGTTCCATTTCGAAAATCGCCGCCGGAGGGGCGTCGATGTTCAGAAGAACGTAGTGGCCCTTTTTATTCTTGTTGATGCGGTATGCGAGGTTGCGCAAACCCCACGGCTCGGTCTTCGTGACTTTGCCGCCGTCCTTAACGATAATATCGGAGAAAATTTTGGTCAGAGCTTCGACCTGAGTGGTCGGAACATCCTGACGCGCAATAAAGATAGACTCGTAGAGTGGCATATTCTGCACTCCCCTTGGGTTAAAACGACCGGATGCTAAATTTCGAGCCAATCCCGAATCTCAGCCGCTCCGGCCAAGCCCTTTCCGAAGAAAGAGCAAGGAGCAATAAGTTGCGCGTTTATAGCGATTAATCGCCGGAATGCAAGAAAGAAGCGAAATTTATTTATACCAGCATTAGTTAACGCCTGAATGGTCATATTTTTGCCTTGAAACTATTATTTATCTGGCAGTCACGGGATGTTTTTTCTATATCCCGCAGAACAGTAGCGTTTTTAACAATTCAGGAAATTCACCATGGAAAATTCAAGGAATCAGACAGCCCAGCCATTCAACAAGCTTTCTTTGGCCGGCGCGGATTCCGTCATTCTTACGATTTCGGAAGGCAATTACAGCAATTTTGCCCCCCTGCTCTTCCCTTTCTATGAGACTGCGTGGGCTAGTAAAACCACGGTCAGAGTTCAAAAAGGCGGCGTTCCCACGGATGACGGACATATGCGCATTGCGTTTGTCAAAATGTTCGCGTCGGACAGCGAAAGCGACATTGTCGCCGGCACAGTGCTAAGCATCGCCAATCATTTTAATCTTCGCGTCAGAGTTGCGCCTACAAGAACATCGGAAAAACAGGAAGTCTTTTTTGTGTATCCCGAAGATGACCCCAATGTAGTCAAAGCCAAGGCCGCTTCACCCGCAAGACCCGACGAGACGCCGTTAGCGTATCTTTTGCTACCGTCCCCTACGGCATAATTTCGAATTTGGCTTTCTTGAGC
>CAZQOE010000045.1:0-7783 GCA_964594935.1 uncultured Rhodospirillaceae bacterium
GACGGTCGGAACGCCCATGCAGTTGCCGTAGCCGCCGATGCCGCCCGCCACGCCCGCGATAAGGGATTTCGTTTTCCAATGATCGACGGAACCGAAACGCAGCGAGTTGAGGTTGGCAATCGGCCTCGCGCCCATCGTAAAGATGTCGCGCATGATGCCGCCCACGCCCGTCGCCGAGCCTTGGTACGGCTCGATATAGGACGGATGGTTGTGGCTTTCCATTTTGAATATCGCGGCCTGCCCGTCGCCGATGTCGATGACGCCCGCGTTTTCGCCGGGGCCGCAGATGACGACTTTGCCCTTCGTCGGCAGTTGCTTGAGCCAGATGCGGGTCGATTTGTACGAGCAATGCTCCGACCACATGGCGGCGGCGACGCCGAATTCGGCCAGCGTCGGCTCGCGCCCCTTCATGACTTTCAGCAAGACGTTGTACTCGGCTGAAGACATGCCGTGCTCGGCAAGCAAAGCGGCGACTCCGCCTTTTTCCTGTGAAACTGTTTTGGGCATATTAAGACTTTCATTCATCGGTATTGCGATGCGAGAGACTACACTAGATTCTCGCCTTATAAAATGCCAAGATTTGATAGTTAATAAAGATAAAAGTCTCTGGGCCTCCTGTATAACCCGCTCGGACGAGGGGAATGCGAGGAGCCCACGGAGCGCAGGACCGGAGCGTATTTTCTTCGTACGTGAGGATCCGAGCACCGGAGCGACGAAGCAGTCACCCGTCCGAGTTAGGGTTAGACAGGGGGCTCCTATGAAAATAACGGTCAAGGACATTAAAAAAGGCGGAAAGCCCATCGTTGTTCTCACTTCTTATACCGCGCCCATGACCAAAATCATGGATCCCCTTGTCGATGTCATTTTGGTCGGCGATTCGCTGGGCATGACGATTTACGGCTTCGACAGCACGAAGCGCGTGACGCTTGACATGATGATTAACCACGCCGAAGCCGTGGCGCGGTGCGCTAGCCATGCCTTGGTCGTGTTCGATATGCCGTACAACACGTACAACACGCCTCAGCAAGCTCTCGAAACCGTCCGGCGCGTGGCGAAGGAAACGAAATGCGACGCCTACAAGCTCGAAGGCGGGGTCGAAATGGCGACGACGGTCAAGCTTCTTGTCGATAACGGCTTTCCCGTCATGGGCCACATCGGATTAATGCCGCAATCGGTCGAAGCCGGAAAATTCATCATTCAAGGCCGCAACGACGAAAGCATGAAAAAAGTCATGGCTGACGCGAAAGCCCTCGAAAAAGCGGGAGCGTTCTCGGTCGTCATCGAAGGCACGCTAGAGCCTGTCGCGCACGAGATTACGGACGCGATTTCCATCCCCACCATCGGCATAGGCGCCTCGCCCGCGTGCGACGGACAGGTTTTGGTGATCGACGACATCATCGGCACATTTTTGGACTTCAAGCCGAAATTCATCAAACGCTATGCCGAACTCGCGCCGCTTATAAAGAAAGCCATCGCCGACTACGCCGACGAAGTCCGCGCCCATCAATTCCCGACCATCGAGCATTGCTTTTTGCCAAAAGGATAAAAGTTTAAATGACGACCTTAAAAACCGATCCGTTAAGCGCACTAGCCCTTCGGGAACTTAATCAAGACAAGAAGTCAGAAACAGAATATTTTGCAGCATTGGGTAAATTTATAGTCTCGTTTGCGAGTGCTGAAAATGCGTTACATGAATTAGCGAGAAAAGTTTCTGAAATGAAGGATGATAAAGCTCGTATTATTTTTTCAAAAAAGAAACATGAATATCTAACAGAAATAATATCGGAATTAATAGCAAATGATGAAAAATGGAACTCTTCAGATACAAAGATTATTCTAAAAAACTGTTTTGATCAGCTTAAAGCTATTGCTAGCAGCCGCAACAAGCTAGCACATGGAATTGTTTCGATTGAAAAACTATCTGGTTTGTTTGGACTTCCATCACCTAGCGGACACTTTCTCAAAACAACAAATGAAAGAACAGCAAAAAAGTCAGTAGATATTACTTTGGACACCTATACTTTGCAAAATTTGAGAGAAATGGAGATTGATTGTGATTTAATTAGCCTCAGATTATTTTATATTATGCACATCGAGTATTTTTCAAAGCTTTCTAAGAAAGATCTCAAATTTCTGAAAATAAACTGGCAATACACAAACGAAAACACCAATGGCATAAAAAGAAACAACAAAAAGCCCCCCACCAAAGATAATCGCATTTCATTAGCAGATGCTTTGCGAAGCGGATTGCAGGGTAACTAACTTACATCCCCCGCGCTAATCTTCCGCACCTCGCCGTCCGCCAGACGCAAAACAAGGTTCCCTTCGTCGTCCAAATCCGCAAACTCTCCCGTCAGTTCGTTGTCCAATGACGGAAGCCTCACGCGCATCGCCCCTTTTTTCGCGGACTTAAGCCACGCCGCGCGTATGGGCGCGAAACCTTCCTTGTTCATCTGTTCGTAAACAGTGCCGAACGCGGCCAGCGCCTTGTTCAAAATTTCTTCAAGTTCCGGCAACGCCGCCCCCTCGTCCATTAGGCTCGTCGCCGGATACATCGGGTTTTCCGGCATCTTTTGCACATTCAGCCCGATGCCCGCCACAAGCCACCCTTCGCCCGCTTCCAGCAAAATGCCGCTGATTTTTTTGCCCCCGACCAAAACGTCGTTCGGCCATTTAAGCTCGACCTTGGCGTGGGGCAAAAAGCCGCGCACGACCTCGGCGACCGCCAGTCCTGCCACAAAGCTGTAATTTCCCCACGCGCGTTTAGGCACGGGCGGCCGCAAAAGCATCGAAAAGTACAAATTGCCTTCGGGCGACTGCCATGTTCGGCCCTGCCTGCCCCTGCCCGCTTCCTGCCGCAAGGCCCAGACGACCAAACCTTCGGCAGCGCCGGTTTCGGCGGCGACCTTCACGTCGTCGTTGGTGCTGGAGGTCGTCGCGACGCGGCGGACGGAAAATTTCATCAGAGGATAAACCCTTTCGCCGCGTTAAACGCGCCGTCGACAAGCGGCGCGGGCGCAAACGCGAAAAGCGCCATCGCCACAGCCGAAACGCCGAACACGGCCTTCACGCTCCAATCCGGCAACGGGTCGAGAGCCTCGCGGGGTTCGTCAAAATACATGATTTTGACGATGCGCAAATAGTAAAACGCCGCGACGACGCTCGAAAGCACGCCGATGACGGCAATCGGAACCATTTCGGCTTTGACCGCCGCAAGAAACACAAAGTATTTGCCAAAAAATCCGGCCAAAGGCGGCACGCCCGCCAGCGAAAACATCAATATCGCCATCCCGAGCGCCACAAGCGGATGGGTCCTCGACAAGCCCGAAAGTTCGCCGATGCCCTCGACCGCTTTTCCGTCGCGCCTCAGGCACAACACGACCGCGAACGCGCCGAGCGTCCCCAGCGCGTAAATCGCGAAATAAATCAAAATCGCCTGAACGCCGACCCTGCCCCCGACCAAAATCCCGATCAGCAGATAACCGATATTCGCAATGGCGCTATAGGCCAGAAGGCGTTTGATATTCGTCTGCACCAAGCCCGCGAACGCCCCCCACAGCATCGACGCGACGGCGATAAAAGTAATAACCTGATGCGCCTCGCCCGCCAGCCCCACCATGGGCAACAGCATAAAGCGGGTGAACAACGCCAACGCCGCAAGCTTCGGCGCGGTGGCGAAAAACGCGGTCACGGGCGTCGGCGCGCCTTCGTACACGTCCGGCGCCCACATATGGAACGGCACGCCCGACACCTTGAACGCCAACCCCGCGCAAATAAAAACCATGCCGACGACGACGCCCGCATGCGTATCACCCTTCAACGCCGCCGCCAGCAAAACGTAATCCGTCGTTCCGGCAAAACCGTAAATCAGCGAAATGCCGTAAAGCAGGAGTCCCGACGACAACGCGCCGAGGATAAAATATTTCAGCCCCGCCTCGCTCGACTTCGCGTCGTCGCGCTTGAACGCCGCCAAAACGTAAAGCGACAGGCTTTGAAGCTCCAACCCGACGTAAAGCGCCAGCAAATCGGACGCCGAAATCATCAGCATCATGCCTAGCGTGGCGAACATCATAAGGACGGGAAATTCGGGCCGCTCATGCCCCTCTTTCTCGAAATAATCCCATGACAGGACAATCGACAGCCCCGACGCGCAAAGAACGATAGCCTTGGCAAACCGCGCGAAGCTGTCGTCGACGAACTGCGTCCCGAACGCGTAAACGGGCATCAATCCTTCAAGCATAAAGCTAAGCCTGTAGGGCGCGAACATCTCGCCCGCCGCCAGAACAAAAGCCGCAATCGCCATCACGCCGATGTGTTTCGTCACGCGCGGGCCGCAGGCCGCGGCGGCGATCAGCATTACAAGCCCCGTCACGGCGACGACGATTTCCGGCATGATGATCATCAGGGAAGTCGAATTAATCATCCTTGGCCTCGTCGGTCTGCGCCTCAACAAGGGCCAAGGCCCTGTCCAACGTCGGCGCGTAAACTTTGCGGAAAGTGGAAGGATAAAGCCCCATCCACAAAACTAAAATCAAAAGAGGCGCGAACATCGCAATCTCGCGCACGTTCAAGTCGCCCATCGCGCGAACATCGTCTTTTTCCAAAGGCCCGAAGAACAAGCGCCGATATAGCCAAAGCATATAGGATGCGCTCAGGATAATGCCGAACGCCGCGATAAAGGCGTACCAGCTATCGGCCAGAAACGCGCCCTGCATGCTCAAAAACTCGCCCACAAAGCCCGACGTTCCGGGCAGTCCGACGGCGGACAGCATGAAAACCATAAATACGGCGGCATAGCGCGGCATATTCGTCGCCATCCCGCCGAAACGCGCAATCTCGCGCGTATGCAGGAGGTCATAAACCACGCCGACGCACAGGAACAACGCCCCCGCCACGAACGCATGCGACATCATGACCATCATAGCGCCGTCGAAGCCCTGCGCGTTGAGGCAGAAAAGCCCGAGCGTGACGTACCCCATATGCGCGACGGACGAATAAGCGACCAGCTTCTTCATATCCGTCTGCGCGAGCGCCACAAGCGACGCGTAAATAATCGCGACAAGGCTCAAGGCAATCATCATCGGCGCAAAATACTTGCTGGCTTCGGGCAACATCTGGATGGAAATCCGGATAAACCCGTACCCGCCCATCTTCAGCAACACGCCCGCCAGAATGACCGATCCCGCCGTCGGCGCTTCGACGTGCGCGTACGGCAGCCATGTATGAAACGGCCACATGGGCGTTTTGACCGCGAACGACGCGAAAAACGCCAGCCACAAAAGCAACGCGATGTCCTTGGGGAACTTGCCGCCCATCATCGCCGTCATGTCGGTCGTGCCGACGCTGGCGACCATCGCGATGATGGCGACGAGCATCAAAACCGACCCCAAAAGCGTATAAAGGAAAAATTTATAGGCCGCATACGTGCGCTTTTCGCCGCCCCATACCCCGATGATAAGGAACATCGGCAGCAAAACGCCCTCGAAGAACACATAGAACAAAACGAAATCCAGCGACGTAAACGTCCCCACCATCATCGTCTCAAGGACAAGCAGCGCGATCATGAACTCCTTGACGCGCGTTTTGACGCTGCCGATGCCCGACAAAACGGCAAGCGGAGTCAAAATCGTCGATATCATGACGAACCAGATCGAAATGCCGTCGATGCCTTTGATATAGGCGATATTGAACGACGGTATCCAGACGAAGCGCTCGACAAGCTGAAAGCCCGTGTCAATCGGATTGAATTTGAAAAACATGACAAGCGACAAAACGAAAGTCGCCAAAGACGCTAGAAACGCGATTGTCTTTGCGCGCCTGTTTTTATCTTCGCCGCCGCCCCTGACGAACAGAAAAAGTACCAACGCCCCCAGAAGCGGAAGGAAGGTCAGCGCCGAAAGGATGGGGAAAGTTGTCATGGCCGCCTATCCCCTTACCCAAAACCACGAAACGAACCCCGCCACGCCCAAAACCATCGCAAAGGCATAGTGGTAAACGTATCCGCTTTCCATTTTCCCGACCCTATCGGCGACGCGCAAGGCAAGCGCCGCAAAGCCGTCGGGGCCAAGGCCGTCGACAAGAGCGTCGTCGCCCGTTTTCCACAAAAAGTTCCCGAGCCACCGCGCGGGGCGCACAAAAATCGCGTCGTAAAGCTCGTCGATATAAAACTTCCTGTACGCAAAAAGATAAAGCGCCCCGAACGCCGTCGTAGCGATGGCGGGCATCTCCGGCGCCGCGATATAAAAGAAATACGAAAGCCCAAGCCCCGCGAACGCGGCGATGGTGGGAAGCAATTTGAAGAATCCGCCGACGCTGTCCGCCGCCGCGATTGAATCGCTTTCCGGCAAAACAAAAATCGCGCCGTTCCAAAAAGCGCTTCTTCCCTCGCCGCCGAACCAATCATAGGCAAAGCTTCCCGCAAAAACCGCCCCGATAGCCAAGGGCACAAGCGGCGCAAGCAGGTTCCAACCGGATTCATGCGGGTTTTCCGTCACGCGGGCAGAACCGCGACTCTCCCCGTGAAAAGTCATGAACATCAGGCGTCCCGAATAAAACGCCGTTAAAAACACCGTCATCACGCCAATGACGTAAGCGAAAATCCCGAAGCCCGTTCCGCGCCCCAACGCGGATTCCAAAATCAAATCTTTCGAGCAAAATCCGGCAAAGCCGATAGTGCTCCCGATGCCGATGCCCATCAGGGACAACGCGCCGATCCACATCAAAACGCAGGTGACGGGCGCGGTACGGCGCAAGCCGCCCATTTTGCGCATGTCCTGTTCGCCCGACAAAGCGTGAATGACGGAACCCGCGCCTAAAAACAGAAGCGCCTTAAAGAAAGCGTGCGTGGTCAGATGAAAAACGGACGCCGAATACGCCGAAACGCCCGCCGCGATAAACATGTACCCCAGCTGGCTCATCGTCGAATAAGCAATGACGCGTTTGATGTCGAATTGCGTCAAAGCGATGATCGCCCCGAAAAGGCACGTCAGCGCCCCCACGATGGCGACGAAAGCCAAAGCGCCCGGCGCGTATTCGAACAACGGCGACATCCGCGCGATCATAAAGACGCCCGCCGTCACCATGGTCGCGGCATGGATGAGCGCCGAAACGGGCGTAGGCCCTTCCATCGCGTCGGGCAGCCAAGTGTGAAGGCCCAACTGGGCCGATTTGCCCATCGCGCCAATGAATAGAAGCAAACAAATGGTTGTCAGCGCGGGAAATGAATGGCCCAGAAAAACCCATTGATCCGGCGCAAACTCTTTGACGTTGGAAAATAGCGTCGCGAAATCGAGCGTGCCGAACACCGCAAAGCAGCCGAAAACGCCGAGAAGGAATCCGAAATCGCCGATACGATTGACCAAAAACGCCTTGATCGACGCATTGTTGGCGGAAGGTCTTTCGTACCAGAAATTAATGAGCAGATAAGACATCAACCCGACGCCTTCCCAGCCGAAGAACATCTGCAGCAAATTGGGCGCCGTCACGAGCATCGACATAAAGAACGTGAAAAGGCTCATGTAGGCCATAAAGCGCGGCTTGCCCTTGTCGCCCGCCATGTAAGGGATGGAATAGAGATGAACCATGGCCGACACGCCGTTGACGACCAGCAGCATCACGGCCGCCAGCGTATCGACTTTGATGCCCCAGCCAACCGAAAGCGTCCCCGACCTTATCCATTCGAACAAATCGCGGTTTGTCGGATGGCCGCGCAAGGCCACATCGTTGAACAGGTAAATCGAAACGCACGCCGCCAGAAGAACGCATCCGCACGTGACGGCTTCCG